>CALKUW010000018.1 GCA_937996585.1 uncultured Flavobacteriales bacterium | reverse complement strand
TTTCAGCGAGCGGTCGGCCATGCCCCGCAACATGTAGCACAGGAACAGGGCCGTGAGCAGGTTCATGAACAGGCCGCGCCCGAGGTTGGGGAACATGTTGTTGGTCCAGTTGGGCTGGTAGTTCAGCACGCCCCAGTTCCGGCCTTCCGTGCGTTCGAAGTAAGCTTCCTGAAGCGCGGGGTCACTGCGCTCCTCCGGGGACGGTGCCCCCAGCGCATACATGCCGTGTTCCAGCTCGATCGACTCGAGGAAGGCGATGATCTCACCGTCCTTGGGGGTATAGGCCTGCGCGTTTCCGTGCAAGTTGAGGGCGGCGAAGGAAAGGAACTGCCAGACGAAAAGGACGAGGCCTCCGACCAGCGTGTAGACGATGGGGTTCTTCATGGGT
Organism: uncultured Flavobacteriales bacterium; assembly: GCA_937996585.1. Lineage (GTDB taxonomy): Bacteria > Bacteroidota > Bacteroidia > Flavobacteriales_D > Sanyastnellaceae > UBA8752. The sequence continues at coordinate 4,759 of CALKUW010000018.1, read as the reverse complement.
CCAGGAAAGGTGTGCACCCAATCTAGGTGAATCCGCTGATTGTTTTCCCCCATTCACCCCGTGTGAACGGCCTCGATCGGAACCGCTCCTTCAGGACTGGAATCCGGCGAGGAAGGCCATGAACTTCTCGATGTCCTTGCGGTTGGTCGCGATGCCGACCGAGATGCGGACGGCGCCGCGCTGTATGCCGCTGTGGTCCATGAAATCGAAGTAGTCGCCGTTCTCGCGGCCTTCGAAATACCCCTTCAGAACCTCATCGGAAATGCCGTGGTTGGCCTCGTCGATGCCGGGATTGCAGAAGCAGCCGGTACGGAGCGAGATGCGCTTGGCCCCCGCGGCATCCTCGATGGCCTGGAAGGGAATGGGTTGGCCCTCCGCCGTGAAGAGGTTGAAGGCGATGGTGCCCCCGCATTGCTTGTGGCGGTTGGGGCCGAGGAAGCGCACCAAAGGTTGGCCGTTGGCGTGGCGCAGGCGCGACATGCGACCGAACAAGTGGAGGGCGAGTCCGTCGATCCGGTCCTTGATCCGCTCCATACCGATGCCTTCGAGGAAACGCAGGCCTTCGGTGATGGCGGGGATGTCGAGGTAGTTCACGGTGCCGTCCTCGAAGCGCTGGTGGTCGTTGTGCAGGAACCGGTCCGCAGCTCCGACGGAGGACAGGGTGATGTTGCCCCCGGCATACCACCGCTTGGCGAGCTTGTGGAAGGCGTCCTTGCGGACGAGCAGGGCCCCCAGCCCCGTCGGGTAGCCGAACATCTTGTAGAAGGACATCGAGACGAATTGAGGCTTGACCTTTTGGAGGTCGAGCGGTGAGGTCGGCACGAAGGCGGCCGCATCGAGCAGGACATCCCACCCAAGGCGTTGGGCCTTGCCGACCAGGGACAGCGGATGCCGCACCCCGCTGACATTGGACTGGGCCGGGAAGGCGAAGAGGCCCCCGCCTGAGCCCCGCTGACGGAGCAGTCCGGTAAGGCGGGCCTCATCGGCGGTGAGATCGTGGCGGAGTGGCGCGTATTGGAAGGTGGCGCCCCGTCCGAGGGCGTATTCGCGGATGCCGTTGACCGAATTGTGGTTGTCGGCCGTGAGCAGGAACGTGGTGTCGTCCGCAAAAGGATAGGACTCCCCTACGAGTTTGAGCGCCCCTGTAGCGTTGGCCGTGAAGATGCAGAGGTAGTCCTCGGTGGCGTTGAAGAATTCCAGCACTTTGGCCCGCGCTTCCTCCACGAGTTCGGTCGATACCGAGGAAGTCGGGTTGACCGAGTGGGGATTTCCGTGCACGCCTGACAGCAGGCGGCCCATGTGGCGGATGATCTGGGTCGCACCGTGGAGGCCACCTCCGGTGTAGTCGAGGTAGACCTGTCCTTGCTCATCGAGGCGGGAGAATTCATCGCGCCGCAGCTGTTCGAAGGTGCGGTCATGGGGCAGCTCAGTCTTGGTGAACTGGCGCAGCAGGAGGGCGTGCAACGGACTGGTCATGGGGCAAAGGATTTAGGGGCAATTGGTGAGCCCAACTTGCCCGACCCATGCGCTGCCTGCCATGCGCAACGTCAATGCGCGGCATGACAATGGTCATGCATTCCGCTTCCCGCGCAGCAGACCGAAAGCCCATAGCAGCAGGCCAGCCACGAGCACGACCACCCCCACATTGGTGATGATGTGCGCTCCGGCGAGGTGGTTCAGCTTGAAGGCCACACCAATCAACGTTATTGCAAGCCCGATGAGGCAAATGGCCTGTGCAGTGCGGCGCATGGGTCAGGCCTCCATCTGAACTTCCACCCCGACCTTGATCATGGCGGCGATGGCCTTGGCGCGTTGAACCAGGTCTGCGACATCGTCCCCGGGGGCGCCATGGGTCACGGCGACGGCCATCCGGCGGTAAGGCCGCACGGTGGGCTTGCCAAAGACGCGCAGGTCGCTGTCGGGTGCGGTGGCGGCTTCGGCGAGACCGGTGATGACCGGGGCGTCGCCTGCATGGGCCGCGAGTGACTCCGGAGCGAGGACCACTGCACTGGCGCCGGGGCGCTGCTGGACGATGGCGGGCACGGGAAGGCCAAGGACGGCCCGAGCGTGCAGCTCGAATTCGGAGAAATTCTGTGTCCCGGCCAGGGTCACCATCCCGGTGTCGTGCGGGCGCGGCGAGAGCTCCGAGAAGTAGACGGTGCCGGGCTGGCCATCACGGGGATTCTGGATGAAGAACTCGACCCCCCAGATGCCGTTGCCCCCGAGGGCGGCGGTCACCGCTGCGGCCATGTCCTGCGCCTCCTTCAGTAGTGCTGGCTCCATCACGGCGGGTTGCCAGCTTTCCTGGTAGTCGCCACGCTCCTGCCGGTGCCCGATGGGCGCGCAATACAGCGTCTCGCCGCTGGCCTGCGTCAGCGTGAGGAGCGTGATCTCGTAGTCGAAGTCAATGAACGCCTCCACGATGATCTCCGCGAGGTCACCGCGAGACCCTTCGAGCGCATAATTCCATGCCGTTTCGATGTCGGCCTCGGTGCGGATGACGCTTTGGCCCTTGCCGGAGCTGGACATGAGCGGCTTGACCACGCAGGGCAGGCCCACGGCCGCCACGCCGGTCTGCAGTTCCTCCAGCGAGGTGGCATACCGGTAGGGCGCGGTCTTCAGGCCCAAATCCCGGGCGGCGAGGTCCCGGATGGCCCGGCGGTTCATGGTGAAGTGGGCCGCCTTGGCTGAGGGCACCACCTGGATACCTTGGGCCTCGTAATCGTAGAAGCGCTCCGTGCGGATGGACTCCACCTCCGGGACAATGATGTCGGGCTGGTGTTTGGCCACGATGGCGTCGAGGGCATCGCCGTCGAGCATGGAGATCACCTCGAACCCATCCGCCACCTGCATGGCCGGGGCGCCGGGATAGGCGTCCACCGCAATCACCCGCTGGCCATAGCGCTGCAACGCGATGACCACCTCCTTGCCCAGTTCTCCCGAACCAAGCAGCATCACCTTCTTGTTCATGAGCCGAATCTAACCCGAAGGCTGCAACCCCTGTGCCTGTGGATGAGGCACCCGATATAATCATGGTGCGTTGATTCAGGGACTTCGATGTGGACCCCCTTTCGGTTAGACCTCGTGTATGCCATTGCCCCACGGACGTGCGATATGGTCAACAAACAATGGACATCCTGGAGAAAGGGGGGCGCACGGCCCCCTCATGACCGTATTCATGTCATCGATGACCCCGAGGTGGCTGATAATCACCCAACGATGTCTTATACGATTTTTGACGAAAACGACCATGAGAAAGCACCAATTGGGGTGGACACACTCTAGTTTGCAACGACTTAACCGAATTCGTCATGCTGCTTGCCAACCCCGCAGGATTGTCCCTGTTTTTTTATTTCCAGACCTTCTTCCACTTCCTCGCCCCCGCTTCGGAAACCGTCGTTCCATCTGCTGGTAACGACCCCGAAACAGTGGTGATTGCTGCGCTGCCCGCTTCTCCCGACAGCATTGGAGAAACGCTTTCCTCCCCGGGTTTCGACCATTACCATGAACCCGGTGACATTTGCGACAGCATCATTTGGACCGGGACGGCTGACACCTGCATCATCCGGGATGGTGACTTCCGCACCCAGACCATGGGTGGTTGGGGCACTTCATGCTCCGGCAACAATCCCGGATGCTATCGGGATGCCAATTTCGCCGACGCCTTTCCCGATGGACTGACCATCGGGTGTGTCGGCGGTCATCAATTGACCTTCACCAACTCGGCTGCAGTCGAAGCCTTCCTGCCATGTGGTTCCACGGGGGGGGCCTTGACAGCTTCGGCGACGGATCCTTCCTGCATCGACAATGTGCTGGCTGGCCAATTGCTCGCTGCCACGCTTTCCGTTGGGTTTGATGCCTGGGATCCTGACTTCGGGGCAGAAGACTTTTTGTCATCGGAACTCATCTTCCGCTCGGGGGTTTTTGCTGAATTCACGGTGCAGCAGGTCATCAACAAAGCAAATGATGTGCTGGGCGGATGTGTCACCGGTTCTGCCTCCGATCTCATCGAAGCCCTGACCGATTTCAATGAGGCCTTTGTCGATGGCACGGGTTTCACCTCCGTGCTCAAGAAGCCCGGCTGTGAACAGTGCTGCGTCCTCAACCTCCAGGGACCGGGTGACACGTTGTTCCCCTGCCCCGTGGACGAGGCCGCCCTCCATCCTGACCTGCTCGGCTTTCCCACGTTGCAGATCGATGTCTGTGCCGACGCAGAAGACGGAGAAGTGTGCGAATGGGACGACTCCAACGCCAATCTCGACGGCATTGAATGGGCGTGGGAAGACTCGTCGACAGGATCCTGTCCCGAGATCATTCACCGCGTGTTTACGGCTACACTCCTGGTTTCCGATAACCCTGACATCCTCTACGTCACGACATCGGATATCGACATTGAGTGGGACACGCTCGAGGTGCATTGCCACCAGAACATCACGATTGTGGATAATGGACCTCCAATCATCGATTCGCTTCTTTGCCCGAACGACACGGTCCTCTATGTCGACGCTGATTGCAATGTGGAATTTCCCCAGGACACGCCGTTTTATGTCGTGTCTGATTGCGACCCCCATCCGACGGTCAACCTGACCGGTCCAGTCAATGAGGTAGTGGAACAAGTTTCCGAAGGCTGCTACACGGTTGAACAAACGTGGACGGTCACCGCTACTGATTGGTGCGAATTGACCTCCTCAGCCACCTGCTCACGGACGATCCACGTGGCGGACAACACCCCGCCCACCATCGAACTCACCTGCCCGGC
>CALKUW010000017.1 GCA_937996585.1 uncultured Flavobacteriales bacterium | reverse complement strand
GCGAAGCCCATGGCGTCCATACCGGCGATGGAACCGTTCCAGCTGAACCATCCGGAGAAACCGTTGGCGTCGCAGTTGTGGTTGTTGGCGCCGTCACCGAGCTGGAAGCCGAAGTACTGGCTGGCCGGCTGGTGGCTGAAGTGGATCAACGTACCGAACTGCCATGCACCGGGACCACCGACGGCGTAGGATGCGTCGTTGTTCAGGGTGTACATGGTCCAAAGGTCCGTGTTCGTAGCACAGCCATAGTCGTTCTTGAATCCACCGGCCCAATCGGCACCGACCGTGCGGCCCTCGAAGAAGAGGTGGATCTCGAGACGGAGGCTGTTGTCGTCCTTGTCCATGACCGTTCCCTCGAGGAGGGCATTGCCGTCCTCGTACTGCGTCAGGGTCACGCCACCATTGGCCACGTCTTCGATGAAGTAGTGTCCACCGCCCATGTCGCCATTCATGTCGTAGAACTGCAGGAGGGCGTCGGGACCGTTGTTGAAGTTCGGATCGTCACCGGCCGTGATGGCGTTCCAGACCTGGCTGGATCCACCACCGGAGCACTGCTGGTTGCGTCCGTCCGTGCGGGTCTTCACCGTCACCACCTCATCGAGTTCGAGGTCGTTGCAGGCAAAACCGGTTGTAGCGGCAGGCGTGGCTGCCACGAGGTCGGATTCGCACTCCACCTCATAGTCGGCGAGGTCACCGTCGATGACCAGGCTGGCACAACCGAGGCAGGGGTCCGCACTCTCGAGCGGGATGACCCGGCTGATGGCATAGAGGTAGCTGTTGCCGTCGTACAGGTATCCACCGTTCTCGATGACGAACTCGTCACCATCGGCGTTCACGAGGCGGGCGCCGCCGGCCTCCGTGTAGGTGAAGTCTTCACCAAAGTAGTTCTGGTATACACCGCCTTCGGTCATCTCCTCGCAGAGGCCCGGGAACACGTGGCCGACGATGAGGTCACCGAGGACCTCAACCGGCAGGGTGTTCAGGTTGTAACCGGCTTCGTCCCAAGCGTCATCGACGGGGAGGAAGATGGAACCGCAATCCGAGCCTTCAGCGGCCGGACCGACCAGTTCTCCGTTTCCGGAGGCGATCAGACCAGCGATCAGGTCGTCAGAGGGGCTCTCCAATGCCGTTCCGATGAGGGTAATGGAGCTGTCGATGGCCGCACCGTCAGCGAGGGCCACTTCAAGGGCACCACCTTCAGGGGCCAGGTCTTCGTCCTCGTTGCAGATCTCATCTCCGTCGAGGTCGTTGAGGCATCCGCCGTCACAGTCGACGTAATCCACGCCGAACAGGTCGATGGGGTAGTCGCAGTCACCGGCATCCGTGGCCGACGCGTCGTAGTTACAGGCATCCTCTTCCTGGCAGCCCACGATCTCGAAAGGATCGCAAACGCCATCACCATCGGTATCGGCGAGGCAGTTGCCGTCGCAGTCGTAGCCGGTGTCGGCGTAATCACAGCTGCCGGCATCGGTGGCCGTATCGTCGTAGTTGCAGGCCGTATCGTCCTGGCAGCCCACGATCTCGAGCTCATCGCACACACCATCACCGTCGGCATCGTTCAAGCACTCACCGTCGCAATCGACGATGTTGTCGGGGTATCCGTCGGGGTACTCGCACAGGCTGTCGTCCGTATCGGAGAAGTCTCCTGCATTGCAGGCATTGGGATCGGTACAACCGGCCAGCTCCTCCTCGTCACAAACGCCGTCACCGTCCGCATCGTTCAAGCATCCGCCGGCACAGTCGAGGTAGTCCAAGCCGTAGATGTCAATGGGGTACTCACAGGAACCATCATTGTCCGTGGCGCCCGCATCGAAGTTGCAGGCCTCTGCCTCGGTACAACCGGGCACCTCATTCTCGTCACAGACACCATCACCATCGGCATCGTTCAGGCAGTTGCCATCACAGTCAACGATGTTGTTCGGGTATCCGTCGGGGTAGGTACATCCGCTGTTGTCCGTGTCCGTGAAGTTACCGGCATTACAGGCGTCGGGGTCGGTACAACCGGCCAGCTCATCTTCATTGCAGATGCCATCTCCGTCATCGTCGTTCGGGTTGACCGTTCCGTCCGTGTTGCACGTCTCGCAGGGATCGTCAGCGAACACACAAGAGCCGTCATCGATGGAAGCGGTACCGTCGAAGTTGCAGGCCGTACCATCGGTACAACCGGCGCAGGAAGTGAACTCACATGAGCCATCGTCGTCCGTGGCGGTCGGGTCATAGTTGCACGCACCCGTATCCTGGCAACCTCCAATTTCATCCTCATCGCAAATCAGGTCGCCGTCGGCGTCGTTCAAGCAGTTGCCATCGCAGTCCAGACCTGGATCGGCAAACGTGCAGGAACCATCATCGTCAGTGGCAGCGGCATTGTAGTTGCACGCCGTCTCATCCTGACAACCGGGGATTTCATCTCCATCGCAGATGCCGTCACCATCGGCGTCGGCCAGGCAGTTGCCATCACAATCGAGACCGGCATCCGCGAAAGTGCAGGAGCCGTCATCGTCCGTGGCGGTGGGGTCATAGTTGCAGGCCGTCTCATCCTGACAACCTCCGATTTCATCCTCATCGCAGATGAGGTCACCATCCGCGTCGTTCAGGCAGTTGCCATCACAGTCGACATTGGCGGATCCATAGAGATCCAGCGGGAATTCACAGGAGCCGTCGTCCTCTGTGGCGTCAGCCGCATAGTTGCACGCCGCTTCATCGGTACAACCGGGACCACCACCCGGAAAAAAGAAGGTGTCGCGGAATTCGTTGCTTCCATCACCGTTGATGAACACCTGGCAGTACAGCTGACCGCTCAAATCACCCGTGGTGGTAAACTGACCAACAAGCACCTTGAGGTCCGCTCCGGCCACACCATTGGCGTCACCATTCAGCGCGTACCACGCACCGCCAATCGGGTCATCGATGGAGATGTTCGCACCGGGAATGCCACCACCCGGATCGAAATTGGTCGTCCACGGGTTGTCCAATGATTGGACGGTAGCGACGGCCGCCTCACCCGCGCCAGCGTTGGGCACGCCCTCCAGACCGATGGTTACCCACGTATCATAAGCGAGATCGGGGTAGACCGGAAACAGCAAACTGTTGATGCCGTTCGGGGTCGCTGCACCCAGCACAGCGTGATAGAAGTTGGTCGTCGTGTTGACGTACGTCGGATTCGTGGCATCACCAGAAACGGAAGACATGAAGTCATCGGCGTTGTTCATGGTGACGTACAACCGGGTAGTACTGTATCCGGTCAGGTCCGTTACACCCAGTGCCCCGATGAGGGGACCGATGTTCTCGGATACGACCTCGATTTCGAGGGCATAACCTTCCGGAGCAGGAGCGGAATTGACAGCAACCTGCTGTTGCGAAAATGCGGTGGTCAGACAGCAGAAGAGCACTGCGACCAGATTGATGGTCTTGGACATCATATCAAGCGAATTGGTTAAACGCGGTTAATTGGAGTCTCCGAAGAGATGCTCGAATTTAACTGAGTTGATTCCGGAAATCATTCCCGCGCACAAAATCAGAGACTAGGTTTTTGCGAGAAAAGCCCTTTTCGTCATCACAAAAATTAAATTCGTCGAATTTTACTTGTTTCTATACATCGGTATAATCGATTATATCATGGTTTAGATGGTGTAGAATTCACTCCCGCACACCATACAATCGTGCCCTTCACAATCTGATATCATCAGACACAACAACCAATGAAGTTTCCTACATTTGCCCGCCCATCGGGTACCATAGCTCAGGTGGTAGAGCAATGGATTGAAAATCCATGTGTCCCTGGTTCGAATCCAGGTGGTACCACAACCCCAAACAAGCGGACTCCGGTCCGCTTGTTGCATTTTGGCCCCTCATGAACGGACAGGACGTTTTCCCAGCACACATCCACCTCGATGCACGGTTTGAAGCATTGCGCCTTTGGCTGAATGAAAACCGCCCTCCGTCCATCGTCGTCATCACGGATCGCAACACGGAAAAACACTGCTTGCCCCTTCTGGCACCCCATCTGCCGCCGGGAACGCAGTTCCTCGCCCTTTCCTCCCACGGGGAGGCCATCAAAACACTGCCCTTCGCCCATGGCATCTGGGACAGCCTCGAGGGCATGGGAATGGACCGCCACGGCCTTGTGATCGGGCTCGGTGGGGGCACCGTCACCGACCTCGTCGCCTTCACCGCAGACACCTATATGCGCGGTGTGCATTGCTGGCTCATCCCTACCACGGTGCTGGGCATGGTCGATGCCAGTGTCGGTGGCAAGACGGGCATCAACCTGAACCACCTCAAGAACCGCATCGGCACGTTCCACACCCCGGATGGGATCAGCATCAACCCGGAATTCCTCAGCACACTTGATGACAGGGAGCGCCGCAACGGTTGGGCAGAGCATTTCAAGCACCACCTCATTACATCCCAGGCTCCCCTGAAGATGACGGGTGGGTTGCTCGAGGGAACGGCTTCCGGGGAAGAGGTCATGGAAGCCTTGGCCTATTCCATCCGGTCGAAATGGGACGTCGTCACACAGGACCCCACGGAGTCGACGGGATGGCGGAAGGTCCTCAACTTCGGGCATACCGGTGGACATGCGCTCGAGGGGTGGGCGCTGGAGCACGGTGTGGACATCAAGCATGGCGAAGCCGTGGCATGGGGAATGAGACTCGCCTTGAACATCAGCATCCTGCACACTGAATGTCCCGGTGCGGACGAATCCGCACTCGCCCCTTTGCTCGAATTTTTCGAACGGTCCTTTCCCTTGCCGGGTGCCATGCCGGACACGGAAGAATTGTGGGCCCGGATGCAAACGGACAAGAAGAACCTCGGGGGGCGCTTGCGCTTCGTGCTGCTCGATGGCGTCGGACATCCGAAGCCGGACCTTGAGGTATCACGGGAATTGGTCGATTCCGCCCTTGGAAGGATGACACACCCCTGATTTGTACAATCCTCGCCCAACGGCGCGGCGCACCTTAATTTCGCACCATGGAGGTTTCCATCCTCGAAGTGGCTGATTTGCTGAATGGGCGCGTTGAAGGCGAGCCGAATGGGATGCTGTCCGGATTCGCCGGTATCGAGGAGGCCGGTTCAGGGCAATTGACCTTTCTGGCCAACCCTGCTTACGAATGCCACCTCTATACCACACGCGCATCCGCCGTGCTGGTCGCATCGGATTTCTCACCCGCCTCCCCCGTGGGATCCGACACCCGCCTCATCCGGGTCGAGGACCCTTACGCCGCGATGGCCCGTTTGATGCAGGCCTATGGTGGTGCTGCGGAATCGCAGGAAGAACAACGAATCCACCCTTCAGCGGTGGTCTCTGCAACTGCGGTCATTGGTCAGGGGGTCACCATCGGCCCGCTGTGTCATGTCGGTGAGAACACCCACATTGAAACTGGAAGCACCCTGCAAGCGGGTTGCCTCATCGGAAGTGATGTCCGCATCGGAGCACATTGCAGACTCGGCATGCGGAGCACGGTCGGGGATGGATGCATCATCGGTGCGGAATGCGTACTTCAGACGGGAGCGACCATCGGTGCCGATGGATTCGGCTTTGCGCCGACGGAAGAGGGCTACGAGAAGATCCCCCAGTTGGGCAATGTGGTCCTGGGAAGGGGCTGCGAGATAGGAGCGGGAACCACCATCGATCGTGCTACCCTGGGGTCAACGGTCCTGGGTGAAGGCGTCAAATTGGACAACCTCATCCAGGTTGCCCACAACGTGCGCATCGGTGACCACACCGTCATCGCCGCACAGACCGGCATAGCCGGATCGACCGAAATCGGCGCCCGGTGCATGATCGGCGGCCAGGTCGGCATCAATGGCCACATCCGCATCGCGGATGACACCAAGGTGGCCGCCAAGAGTGGCATTACCGCCAGCGTGACCAAGGAAGGACAGGTCCTGCAGGGCAATCCCGCCCTTCCCATCGTCAAACACAGACAGATCCAACTCGCCCTGCGTAAGCTCGCCCGCGAATTCACGCGCAACACCGACCGCCAACGCACCGGAGCCGCGGCTGCGGAAACCCGCTGACCTCCTTCAATCGCCAGCACCATGACCATGGAGAAGAACCCCAACACGCCGATCAAGCAGCGCACGCTGGCCGCCGAGTTCACCCTCGAGGGCATCGGCCTTCACACCGGACAGAACACACGGTTGACGGTCAAGCCTGCCGAAGCAGACCATGGGTATGTCTTCCAACGCATGGACCTCGAAGGGCAGCCGACCATCCCGGCGGATTGCGACCTCGTTGTGGAAACCAGAAGGGGGACCACGCTGGAAAAGGGAGATGCACGCGTCTATACGACGGAGCACCTCCTTGCAGCGCTGTATGGCTGCGGTATCGACAACGCCCTCATTGAAATGCACGGCGCCGAGGTGCCCATCATGGATGGCAGCAGCTGGCCCTTTGTCGCCCACATCGAAGAAGTCGGCACCGTCGAACTCGAGGCAGACCGGCACATCTTCCGTCTGGAGGAGTCGATTACCCTCGACAATGGAAATGGTGTAGAGATGCTTGCCGTCCCCCCCATCGGTCGGGAGTTCAGGGTCACGGTGATGGTGGATTACCACAGTCCCATACTCGGCACCCAGCATGCCAGCATGTACCACATGGGCCAATTCGTTCCGGCCATCAGCCGCTGCCGAACCTTCGTCTTCCTCAAGGAGGTGCGCTCGCTGCTGGAACAGGGGCTGATCAAGGGCGGTGACCTCGACAATGCCATCGTCCTCGCCGAAAAGGAATACAGCCAATCCGAACTCGATGAGATCGCAGCACTCTCGGGCCAAGAGAACCTCAAGGTGGAACCCGGCAAGATCGGGGTGCTGAACAACACCAAGCTGCAGTTCGAAAACGAACCCGCCCGGCACAAGTTGCTGGACATCGTCGGAGACCTGGCCCTTACGGGCTTCTTCATCGAGGGTCATGTCCTTGCGGCACGCCCCGGTCACGAAGGCAATGTGGCGTTTGCGCGCCTGCTCAAGCGCAAGCGCCAGGCAGAGGGTGGCATCCCCCGTTACGACCCGAAGGAGCCCGCCCTCATGGACATCCATGACATCGAACGGCTCCTTCCCCACCGCTACCCCTTCCTGCTGGTGGACAAGATCATCGAACGCAATGAGGACAGCATCGTCGGCCTCAAGAACGTCACGATGAACGAACCGTTCTTCCAGGGGCATTTCCCGGGCAATCCTGTGATGCCCGGGGTGCTGCAGATTGAAGCAATGGCCCAGGTGGGAGGGATTTTCGCCTTGAGCGGTGTCGAGGACCCGGAGAACTGGTCCACGTATTTCATGAAAATCGACAACGTCCGTTTCAAGCAGAAGGTCATCCCCGGTGACACGGTACTCTTCCAGCTGCGGCTGGCCAGCCCGATCCGACGGGGCCTCGTGCACATGACGGGCAAGGCCTACGTGGGCGGGAAAGTCGTTTCCGAAGCGGAAATGCTCGCCCAGATCATCCGCGACCGGGTTACCTCAACTTCCTCAGCATGAATACGACGACCACGGAATCCGCCATTTCGCCCATGGCCTCGGTCCATCCGGACGCCCGAATCGCAGAGGGTGTCGAGGTTGCTCCCTTCGCCGTCATTGAAGCGGATGTGGAAATTGGTCCCGGAACGTGGATCGGACCCAATGCCACCATCATGAACGGGTCGCGTATCGGTTCACATTGCCGGATCTTCCCAGGTGCCGTCATCGGTGGCATGCCCCAGGACCTGAAATACGCGGGGGAGAACACCACTGCGGTCATTGGAGACCACACCACCATCCGTGAGTGTTGCACCGTCAACCGGGGCACAACAGACCGGATGACCACCAAGGTGGGGTCGCACTGCCTGCTCATGGCCTACACCCACATCGCGCACGACGCCTTCGTGGGTGACCACTGCGTGCTGGCGAACAATGCCAACATCGCTGGTCACGTTACGGTGGAGGATTGGGTGATCATCGAAGGCGTTGTGGCCGTCCAGCAATTCGTGCGTATCGGCCAGCACGCCTTCGTTGCCGGCGGCTCGCTGGTCCGGAAGAACATTCCGCCCTTCGTGAAGGTCGCCCGCGAACCACTGAGCTACATCGGTGTGAACGCCATCGGTCTGCGGCGCAGGGGGTTCGCCGATGAATTCGTGCGCAACGTGGAGGACATCTACCGCACGCTTTACATCACCGGTGGCAACATGTCCCAAGCCATCAAAGTGGCCGAGCTCGAACTGCCCGTCAGTGAGGCCAAGGAGACCATCCTCGATTTCATCCGCGCTTCGGACAAGGGCATCGTTCGGGGCCCGTTCTGATGAACGGCCAACCCCTCGACATCCACCTCTCCGCCGCAGGCAAGCGCCACGGCAGGCAATGGATCTTGCGCGACATCGATCTCCGCGTGCCCGGAGGCACAATGTGTGTCCTGCTCGGGGCGAATGGGAGCGGTAAATCGAGCCTGCTGCGCATGATGTGCGGGTTCGACCGTCCGAGTGAAGGGCGCATCGAATGGGCCCGTGGTGCTGGCTCGATCGATGCCATGTCACTACCGTTGCACATCGCCTACTGCGCGCCTGACCAGGAGCTGATTGCAGACCTGTCCGTCTTGGAACACATCCGACTGCACCGATCGTTGCGGCGGACTTGGGAGGGCCTTTCCGAGAACGATTGCCTGGAGCTTTCCATCCTGGAAACCAAGGGGGATACCCGTGTGGGGGACCTCAGTTCAGGCATGCGGCAACGGCTCGCCCTCGCCCTGGCCCTGGCCACGGAGAGCAGTGGTCTGTTCCTCGACGAGCCGACATCGCACCTCGATGGTGCCGGCCGGCAGTGGTATGGCGAACAACTGGAGCGATGGCGCCATGGGCGCACGGTGGTGGTGGCATCCAACCACAATGCCGTGGAATTCCCCGGTGCCGACATGGAATGGGAGCTGCCCCGGCTGTGATATTTTAAGCAACAAACTTCTGATTTTCAGTAGTTTGTACTTTTTCCTTCGATTTTTTTCTGCAAAATCGCAACCACCTTGGAGGGGTGGGCGTAAAGGAGCCCGAATCCACACAAACCTCTTCAAAATGATTCGTTCCTTTTCCCTCTCCCTGGCCCTTCTCGGCCTTCTTTTCCAGACCGCTTCTGCTGCTGCCCCGCAGGGTGACGTGTGCAAGGTCGAACAGGACCACATCAACACCGCCATCTACGTTGACGGCATGATGACCCAGAGCTTCCGTGTTTGCTCCAAGGGCACCATCTCCTTCATCGAGGTGATCGCCAGCGTTGATTTCGCCGGTGGTCAGGTTGACATCGCCATCATGGATGACACGTTCACCAAGCGTGCGATGCAGACCTACACTGCCGACAACTACAACGGCACGAGCATCATGCTCGAGAACCTCTCGATCCCCGTGTTGCAGAACGACGAGTTCACCATTGCGGTGCGCGCGACGCTCGGTGCCTCCTTCGTGGTGCCCGGTACGGATGAGCCCACCAACTTCGTGGGTGGCATGCGCCTCGACGGCAATGTGCTCGCCAAGAACGCCAAGTTCTCCGCAGGAGTCCGCAGCGCCACGCCGAACCTCGGTGGTGCCCAGGACGGCGGCGACAAGGCCGACGGCTCCATCAACGACCTGCCCAGCAATGCCATGAGCCGCACGGCTGCCGGCCTCGACCTCCGCGTCCAGGGCGACTGCAGCACCGCTCAGTCCGAAGCAAACGGTGTCATCAATGTGAATGGTGGTACGTTCACCCAGACGTTCTACAGCTGTGAGCGCGGTCGCATCCTCGAAGCCAAGGTGGCCACCCCGTTCGTCGAGGAGGGCTACACCTTCGACTACGAGTTGCTCCGCATCAATGGTGACGTGATCACTTCCGGCACCTTCACTTCCGAAGATGTGACCGACGGTGAGCTGCACCTCATCTTCGACAAGAACTCCATCCGCAAGGGTCAGAGTGTGGCCTTGAAGGTCACCTGCCCCGAGGGTGCCCGTATCGCCCTGCTCGCCATCGGCGTGGCGAATGCGGACTTCGGTCGCCTCTACGTGGACGGCCAGTCCCTCCCCTTCAACGTCGCCATGGCCGCCGGCCTCAAGTCCGCTACGGCCAATGACGTGCCCGCCCTGCGCAACGCACAGGACGACTTGACGCTCGGCGCGTTCCCCAACCCGTTCGCCGACGCGCTCAACGTGAAGGTGACTGCCGAACTCAAGGAAGGTGCCCTCCTCCAGGTGCTCGACCACCAGGGTGTGGCGCTGAAGACCCTCAGCCTCCCCGCCGGAAAGCTGGACAGCCCGGTTCGCTTCGATGACCTTGGCGACCTGCGCCCGGGCATCTACAGCCTGCGCCTGCTGAACGGACGTGAGGCTACTTCCTTGCGCATCCTGAAGAACTGATCTCCCCCCTTACAATTCACAGCAGAAAGGGCTGCCTTCCTCGGAAGGTGGCCCTTTCCCCTTTTCCGGACCAGAGGTAAGGGTCACGATCGGTGGGCCGGTCGCAAGAGGTCGAAGATGGTCTTGACCGGGGCGAATGTGCGCGACGGCACTTCGACGAAATAGGTATTCCACAGGCCCATCGCCCCGTTCCAGAGTCCTGGATGTTCGAGGCCGACCAGCGGACGCCCCGCATAGGACTTGGAAACGAGAAAGTCGCGACGATCGTCGACGAAACTTGAGAGGTCATAGGGCGCTCCCTCCGCGTCGTGCAGAACACAGACGAGGTCCACCGGATTGAAATGGGTGGCTCCGGCCATGCAGTTTCCGATGCGCGGATCCCCGAGGTCCATCTCGGCGGATTCCACGATCTGGGCGCGAAGGATGTCCTCTTTGTCCCGAAGCCAGAAAGGCCCGCCTCCCGGCTCACCCTCATTCCGAACCATGCCCGCCACCAGAAGGGGGCGGTCCAATGCGATCCTCAAGGTGTCACAATCGCTCGGGTACGTGGCCGAATGGTGGCGGAAACCCCTTTGCAACCAACTGCGGGCAGGACCGGAATCGCCCGCGTCCAAGGCTTTGAGCGCTTCAATGCGCGCCCGGTTCAGGTCGTGGCTCAATCCGAGCATGGCCTGCCGCCACGGTATGACATCCCCGTGGGCGGTCGAAGGTCTCACATTGTCGATGTTCTTGACGCTGACCAACGCCCCGGGATGGGCCTGACCGATCGCGGCCAGGTTGAAGAGCAGGGACCCGTGTCCCCCTGGTCTGAAAAGGGGTTGTCCGTTCTCCTTCACGAATGGCCGGCCGGACCCGTCGACGGCCATGGTATCGGTCGAAGGATGCTGGACGGAAGTGCTGAGCCCGACCCCGATCTGCTCGGCCCAGGACCCCAGCTCTGACTCCCAATGGGCGCGGTTTTCGCCGGGCAACGTAAAGTGCACTGCGGGGCGGTCAGCCGCGGGCAAGGTGGCCCGCCACTCGTGCATGTGCTCCTCGAATGCGGTGCGGATGCCTTCAGCATATCTGTGGAAGGGCAGGCCGCCCTTGGGCATGTCCGGCAGTGCCAAACGGTCCATCACGGCTTCGAGCCGCTCCTTAGCATCATCGCAAGGACCCGTGGCCTCTGCCGCTTCGCGGAATGGAAACTCCGACCATCGCGCATTCAACTGCTCAACCGCATCCGACTGGCCTGCTGCCAATGCCTTGAACATCCGGCTCGCCGCTCCACTGGCGGGCACAAAGCGCACCGCATCATCTGCATTCAAGGCAGCACCTGCCGTAGCATATGCTGCGCAATCGCCTTCGGAAAGGGTGTGGATGCCATTGCCCCGACGGCAGGGTTCTTCGGGTGTACAGAACGAGGGGCCCGATTGGAGCCGTTTCCACTGGCGCTCCAATTCGGGGGCGCCGATGCCGTGCGATTCGGCAACAGAACGGAAATCAGGGGACAGCGGTTCGGCCACGGCGCAAAGCTACCGCGTCCATGCCGTTGGCAGAAAGGTCGGTTCAGGCGCGGTGCAACCGCTTGCCGCGCTGCGACCGCATCTCCTGCCATCGCGCGCGCTGGGCGGCACCCTCCGCCATGCATTTCCTGTCCGCCTTCAATGCCGCCAGTGCCAGATCCAACTGCTCCCGGGCGAGCGAGAGGGAACGCTCGAGTGCAGCGTCATCAGATGCGTTCCTCGAACGCTGTTCGATCTCGAGCACAGTGGACAGGAGTGCTTCCATGCCGAGCATGCCGATGCTGCTCTTGGCCTTGTGCGCGAGGGGATGCAATTCACGCCACCTCGATTGACGGCCCAATGCCTCCATGCGCTCGAAATACCGGGGCACCTCCACCTCGAACATGTCGAGGATGCGGTGCACCATGGCATCGTTGCCTTGGAATACCTGCTTGAGGTAATCGAGGTTATAGGGATGAGCGGGCATCATGGAACCGTACCGCACTTTGCGGCTCCGCATTTACGGGAATGGCCCCGGAAAGGTTACCGATATTTGCGGCATGGCCGAAACAGCGCAATCCCTACGCATCATCGTCACAGGAGGCGCGGGTTTCATCGGCTCCCACACGGTCGTGGCCCTCGTTGAAGCCGGGTATGAACCCGTCATCGTCGACGACCTCCGCAACAGCAAGGCCTCCGTTTTGGACGGTCTGGAACGGATCCTCGGACGGCGCGTGGAGTTCCACGCCGTGGACTGCGGGAATGCGGCGGCCATGGCGCCCGTTTTCGAACGGCCAGTGCACGGGGTCATCCATTTTGCCGCAGACAAGGCGGTCGGTGAGAGCGTCGCGCATCCGGAGCAGTACTTCGCGAACAACATCGGGGCCACCGCGCAGCTCACGGACATGCTCCGCGAGCGGGGCATCGCCCACCTCGTCTTCAGTTCCTCCTGCACCGTATACGGGGAAGCATCCGCTCTGCCCGTGGATGAAAACACCCCCGTGAAGCCGGCTGCTTCGCCCTATGGCTTCACCAAGCAGGCCTGCGAATCGCTTTTGCGCTACAGCCATGCTGCCGCCGACGGGCAGCTCGGCGTGGCCCTGTTGCGCTACTTCAACCCCATCGGCGCCCATCCCTCCGCGGAAATAGGCGAACTCCCGCTGGGCACCCCGGCCAACCTCGTGCCCTTCCTGACCCAAAGCGTGGCGGGCATACGCGGCGAACTCACGGTGCACGGCGATGACTACCCGACCCCTGACGGTACCTGCATCCGGGATTACCTGCATGTGGTGGACCTGGCGGAAGCCCACGTCGCCGCCCTCCAGTGGTTGGAGCGGCACCCCGGCAGCCTCGATGTGTTCAATCTGGGTACCGGAGAAGGCAGCAGCGTGAAACAAGTGTTGCAGGCCTTCGAGGAGGCCACAGGCCGCCCCGTGCCGCACAGGATGGGGCCGCGCAGGGCCGGAGATGTGACCGCCATCTACGCCGATGCGACCAAGGCGGCCGACGTGCTTGGATGGTCCACGAAGCGTTCCCTGCAGCAATGCCTGGCGGACGCATGGCGCTGGCAGGAAAAGCTCGGTGGGTAACCTCAGTGGAACCCGCCCAGCTCCACGTAGGCCCGTACCACCGAGAATCCCGTCAGGAAACCGAGGGCCAACTCTGTCGGCGTGTGGACACCCAACCTCATCCGCGACCAACCCACGAGGCCGGCCAGCAGGAACCCGAGGGGCAACAGCTGTTCCATTCCCAGGTCGTGCAGGAGATTGAATGACCAGAGTGCCCCCAGCGCTCCGCCCTGGGCCAGGAGGTGCATGCTGACCTTGATCCAACGGGTCAGGAGCATGGCAACGAGGAGGGAAACAATCATCGCCACGACGAGGGAGAGCACCTCGGAAGGCAGGAACACCCCGGGCCGCGTCAGCGCGTAGTAACCGAGCAGCTGGTAGAACATCACCACCAGAAAGGGCACCGTACGCTCCTTCCTTTGTGACACTTCGAGGTCGCTGAGTGCACCCCTCCTGTGCAGTACGTACAGGGAAATGGCAGGGGCAATGGCATTGATCAACAGGATGGACCCCACGTAGAGCATCATCGCCGGCTGCATGCGCAGCCAGGGGTCCACACCCCACAGGACGAGCAGCAGGATGAACGGCATCCACAGCGGGTGGAAGACATAGGACAGGATGAGGGCCGGGATGCGCATCAGAGCTCCTTGCGCAGTCGGGCCACCGGAATGCCCAGCTGTTCGCGGTATTTCGCCACGGTGCGGCGGGCAATCTTGTAGCCTTTCTCCTGCAAGACCTTCATGAGCTTCTCATCGCTCAGGGGCTTGCGCTTTTCCTCCGCCTCGACCGCCTCCTCGAGGATCTTCTTGACCTCTCGGGTGGAGACCTCCTCACCGCTCTCCGTGGAGAGGGACTCGCTGAACAGGGTCTTGAGGAGGAAGGTGCCGTAGGGGGTCTGGACGTATTTGGAATTCGCCACGCGCGACACGGTACTGATGTCCATGTTGATGCGTTCGGCGACGTCCTTGAGGATCATGGGCTTCAGGTCCGTCTCGTCCCCGGACAGGAAATACGCCTCTTGGAGTTGCATGATGGCCTGCATGGTGACACGCAGCGTATTCTGGCGCTGCTTGATCGCATCGATGAACCACTTGGCCGCGTCGACCTTGCGCTTCACGAAGGTGATGGCCTCCTTCTGCGACCGGTCGGGCGACTTGGCTGCAGCGTAGCCCTCCATCATCTCGCGGTATTCGCCGCTGACCCTCAGTTCCGGGGCGTTCCGACCGTTGATCTGCAGGCGGAGCTCGTCCCCTTCGACCGAGATGTGGAAGTCCGGCACCACGGCCTGGACCGGGCGGGCATTGTCCGCCCCGGAATTGCCGGGTTTCGGGTTCAACCGCGTGATCTCCGCCATGGCCTCCCGCAACGCATCCTCCCCGACCTCCAACCGGGCGGTGAGCTTGTCGTAGTGCTTCTTGGTGAAGGCGTCGAACTGCTCCTCGAGGATGCGGTGGGCGAGTCCGAGGGCTTCGTTCGCCTCCCCCGTCGTCGCGTCAAGCTTTCGGTCCACCTGGAGCAATAGGCACTCCCTCAGGTCGCGGGCGCCAACCCCGGGGGGGTCGAGTTCCTGCACGAGCTCCAGCACCACCTCCAGCTCTTCTTCCTCCACCTCGATGCCCTGTCCAAAGGCGAGGTCCGAGGAGATCGCGTAAAGGTCACGGCGCAGGTAGCCCGCTTCATCCAGGTTGCCGATCAGGAAGGCCGCCAACATGCGCTGTCGGTCGGTGACCGGGCGCAACCCGATCTGGGCGGTGAGGCGCTCGGCAAACGTCTCTCCGGCCCCGAAAGCGGTCTCGCGGTCCTCGTGCTCCGCATGGTTGTTCACCGCATAGCGGTATCCGGGCGTCGGATCGTCGAGGTAGGCATCGAAGTCAAAGTCCTCGCGGGTTTCCCCGCGGTCGTCGTCGAGCCCATCGGCGCTGTCGTGCTCGTGCTCGTCTTCACGGCCCTCCTCAAGGGCGGGGTTGGCCTCCAGCTCCTCCTTGATGCGCGCCTCCAGCTCGAGTGTGGGCACCTGCAACAGTTTCATCAGCTGAATCTGCTGGGGACTCAGCTTCTGTTGGAGCTTTTGCTGTAGGCTTTGCTTGAGCATGCAGGAATTTAACGCAGCCGGCGCTTCCTGCCGTATTCAGAATTCCGCATTGAGCGGCGTCCGGGGGAAGGGAATGACGTCGCGGATGTTCGTCATGCCGGTGGCGAACATGACCAAGCGCTCGAAACCCAGGCCGAATCCGGCATGTGGTGCAGTGCCGAACTTCCGGGTGTCGAGGTACCACCAGACGTGGTCCTCGGGAATGTCAAAGTCGGCGCATTTCTTCTGGAGCACATCGAGCCGCTCCTCCCGCTGGCTGCCGCCCACGAGCTCCCCGATGCCGGGCACCAGCACGTCCATCGCGGCCACCGTCTTGCCGTCGTCGTTGGAGCGCATGTAGAAGGCCTTGATCTCTGCCGGATAGTCCGTGAGGATGACGGGCTGGTTGAACTTCTTCTCGACCAGCCAACGCTCATGCTCACTCTGCAGGTCGACCCCCCACTCCACGGGGTACTTGAACTTCTTCTTTTTGAAGGGCTTGGAATTGCGGAGCAGGTCGATGGCCTCGGTGTAGGTGATGCGGATGAACGGGTTGTCCACCACGAACCGCAGGCGTTCGATGAGGCCCATGGCATTGCGCTGGTCTGCGGGCAGCTGCTTCTCGGCATCCGCCTCGCGCTTCGCGAGGAATGCGAGCTCATCCGGATAGCGCTCGAGGATGCGGGTCAAGACGAACTTGAGGCAATCCTCCGCGAGATCCATGTTGTCGTTGAGGTCGTTGAAGGCCACCTCCGGCTCGATCATCCAGAACTCGGCAAGGTGCCGCGAAGTGTTGCTGTTCTCGGCGCGGAAGGTCGGCCCGAAGGTGTAGACCTTGCCGAGCGCCATGGCGCCGAGCTCCGCCTCGAGCTGACCGCTGACGGTCAGGTTGGCGGTCTTGCCGAAAAAGTCCTGCCCGTGGTCCACCTCGCCCTCCTCGGTCTTCGGGACATCTGCGAGTGGCAGGGTGGTCACCTGGAACATCTCCCCCGCCCCCTCGGCATCGCTGCCCGTGATGATGGGGGTGTGGAGCATGTAGAACCCGTTCTCCTCGAAGTATTCGTGGATGGCGAACTGCAGCCCGTGACGCAAGCGGAACACCGCATTGAAGGTGCTCGTGCGAAAGCGCAGGTGCGCCTTTTCCCGCAGGAACTCCATCGTATGGCGCTTCATCTGGATGGGGTAGACCTCCGGGTCGGCATCGCCGAGCACCTCGAGCTTTTTCACCTCTACTTCAGTTGCCTGCCCTTGGCCCTGGCTCTCCACGAGGGTGCCGGTGGCACAAACGGCCGCACCGGTCGTCAGCCGCTTGCGGAGGGCCTCTTCCGTCCCTTCGCGGTCGATCACCAACTGCAGGTTGCCCAGGCTCGAACCATCATTGATGGAGAGGAACTGGTCGTTCCTGAACGTCCGTACCCACCCGCATACGGTCACTTCCTGCCCGACGCATTCGGTACCGAGCAATTGGGATACTGTGTGTCGCTTCACGCTGACTTCGATTGAAAACGGTTCGAAAGCCCATCCGGAGCCGTTCCGGCGGAGCTGCAAAGATGCGGCGATTCAGCCCACCGTCACTCCTTGCATTTCGTCGCTGGACACCACGCCGTCCCGCAACCTGACGACCCTGCGCGCGTGGGCGGCGATGTCCTCCTCGTGGGTGACGATGAGCACCGTGTTGCCGGCGGCATGGATCTCCTCGAACAGGGCCATGATTTCGATGGAAGTCTTGGTGTCGAGATTGCCCGTGGGTTCATCCGCAAGCAGCAGATCCGGTCGGTTGACCAGGGCGCGGGCCACGGCCACACGCTGTCGTTGTCCCCCAGACAATTCGTTGGGACGGTGGTCCATGCGGTCGCCCAGTCCGACCTGCTGCAACACCTCCCGGGCCCGATCGAACCGCTCCGTGCGGCCCATTCCGGCGTAGACCATGGGCAAGGCCACGTTCTCCAAGGCCGTGTAGCGCGGCATGAGGTTGAAGGTCTGGAATACGAAGCCGATTCGCCGGTTCCGGATATCGGCGAGTGCGTCATCGTCGAGTGCGCCGACATCCTCACCCGCGAGGTGGTAGCTGCCCGAGGTCGGAGTATCCAAGCAACCGAGCATGTTCATGAGCGTTGATTTACCAGATCCCGAAGGCCCCATCAATGCCGTGTACTCCCCCTTGTCCACCGCCAGGCTCAGCCCGCGCAGGGCATGCACCTGCTGCTGACCCACCTGATAGGTCTTCCAGACATCCCGTACCTCAATCAACCTGGACATGACCACAAGGTACATTCGGACCGGTCTCGAGCAGAAGGTCAACCCTGCCTCCTTCGCCGTTCCTCGCTATTTTGCCCGACATAACATGCGCACCTTCTCCTCCATCCTCCGGCTGAAGACCCTGCAGACCGCATTTCTCCTCCTCCTGGCCCCTGTGCTTCATGCGCAGGTCACAGTGAACAGCGGACTCTCCCCGGAACAGTATGTCAACGACATCCTGCTGGGCGCCGGCATCGAGGCGATGAACATCCAATACACGGGCAGCCCCATCCAAATTGGATTCATCTCCGGTTTCGACATCGAGGAATTCCCCATCGAGGAGGGCCTCATCCTGAGTTCCGAGGTGGCGAACAATCCGGCCAACGTGAACTCCGGGTGCTTCGACGACATGATACAGGACGGGCAGGAGGTCAGTGGCGATCCCGACCTGCTCGAGATCGCCAACAGCGTTCCGCCACTGATTGGCCAGAACTTCTCGGTGAGCAGCGTCAATGACCTGTGCATCATCGAGTTCGACTTCGAGGCGACGGGAGACTCCATCTCGTTCAACTACGTCTTCGGTTCAGACGAGTACCTCGAGTGGGTGAACTCGCAGTACAACGACATCTTCGGGTTTTTCCTGGACGGCCCCGGCATCGAAGGGCCGTACGCCAATGGGGCCGTCAACCTCGCCGAGGTCCCTGGATCGGACCCCCAGCTGCCCATCACGATCAGCTCGGTCAACGACCAGACGAACAGCGAATTCTACATCGACAACCCCGGCAACAACGTGCTGTGTCAGGACGGCTACACGGTAAAACTCACGGCCAAAAGTGCCGTCATCTGTGGTGAGGTCTACCACATCCGCCTCGCCATTGCCGACGGCACCGATACCGCCCTGGAATCCATCGTGATCCTCGAAGCGGGGTCGTTCGAATCCAACGGAGCCAACATCCAGGCCTCCGCCAGCATTGGAGATGCCCCGGTGTTCCTCGGGGATACGGTGGTGGTGGAAGGCTGCAATGCTGCCGCTTTCACCGTGATCCGGCCCGTCACCACCTTCCAGGACACCCTTGAGCTGTTCATCTCCGGCACGGCTGAGGAGGGCATCGATTTCGCCCCCATCGACACGGCCATCATCATGGAGGTCGGACAGAGCGAGGCGCAGATTCCGCTGGAAGTACTCAACGACAACATCGCCGAAGGGGCCGAGACGGTCACCCTGGAATACCTGTACGTCAACCTGTGCGGGGACACCACCCTGGTGGGCGCAACACTGGTGATCCAGGATCCCGAGGCCATCGTGGTCAATGTTCCCGACGAAGTCGCCTTGTGTCCCCCGGTGAACATCAATGCGCAGGTAATACAGGGATATGCTCCCTTCAGCTACATATGGAGCACGGGCGATACCACCGCGGCAATCAACTACACGGATCTGGATCCCACGATGATCACGCTGACGGTCTTCGATGTGTGCGGCGACTCATTGATCATTCCGGTGGACCTGGTCAACCCCACACCGTTGGAGGTCGAAATCGTGCAGGAGAACGACCCGTATTGTCCGGGAGACCAGGTGTCCCTCGGCACTGCCGTCGTCTCCGGAAGTGGCACGGTGGAATGGGATTGGTCAGGCAACGTCGACAGTTCGAATGGGGGCAGTGCATCCGTGAGTCCGATCACCGATGAAACCTACACGGTCAATGCCGAGGATGCCTGCAGCCAGACCGCTGAAGCGGTGTGGACGGTACAGGTGCCCAACTACGACCCCATCGTCAGCGATGACGTGACCTTCTGCCTTTATCAGCAGGGTGTACTCGGCATCGATGGCGGAACGCTCCTCTACACCTTCACGGGGCTCGATGGCACCGTGCTCAACGCCGAAACCGATTCCACGGTGACGTTCACCAACGGAACGGGAAGCATGTACGTGGGCGGGGCCAACACGACCACGACCGTCGTCATCACGGATGAATGCGGCACGAGCATCAACGTGGAGGTCACTTCCGAGGCCTGCGAGACCATTGTCCCGAATGTGTTCACCCCGAACAACGACGGCGAGAACGACCGCTTCGTCATCGAGGGCATCGAGGGCTACCCCGGCAGCAGCCTACAGGTGTTCAACCGGTGGGGCACGGAAGTCTTCTTCGATGAGAACTACGACTCGACGTGGGAGGCCGACGGCGTTGCCGACGGCACTTACTTCTACGTCTTCAAGCGCAACGATGGCATGACCTTCCGTGGCAGCTTGGAGATCCTGCGCAAGCGCTCCTGATTCCTTCCAACTGGTCAGTCCACAATAAGGGGGCTGCCCCCCATCTGGGATGGAATGTCGATGCCCATGAGGGCGAGAATGGTTGGGGCGACGTCCGCGAGGATGCCGTCGCGAACCGCCCGACCGCCGGGCTCCACCACGACCACGGGTACCAGATTGGTGGTGTGTGCCGTGTGCGGCGAGCCGTCCGCATTGCGGGCGCGTTCGGCATTGCCGTGGTCGGCGATGACCACGAAGCGGTAGCCCGCCTCCGCCCCGGCCTCGAGGACCCGACCGAGTTGACCGTCGGTCGCCTCGCAGGCCGCCACCACAGCCTCGAACACACCCGTGTGCCCCACCATGTCGGGGTTGGCGAAATTCAGGCAGATGAAATCTGGCGCCTCCGCTGACCCCATCGCCCCGATAGCGGCATCCGCCACGCCCGCGGCGCTCATTTCCGGTTGCAGGTCGTAGGTGGCCACCTTGGGCGACGGCACCACCACGCGCCGCTCACCCGGGAACTCCGCTTCCCGTCCACCGCTGAAGAAGAAGGTCACATGCGGGTATTTCTCCGTCTCGGCCAAGCGGAGCTGGGTGCCGCCGGCCTCTGACACCGCCTCGCCCAGCGTCATCTCGAGGTTGGGCTTGTCGTAGAGGACATCGACGCCCTTGAACCGGTCGTCGTAGTTGGTCATGGTCAAGTAG
Source organism: uncultured Flavobacteriales bacterium (assembly GCA_937996585.1). GTDB lineage: Bacteria > Bacteroidota > Bacteroidia > Flavobacteriales_D > Sanyastnellaceae > UBA8752. The sequence goes on along the minus strand of CALKUW010000017.1, from coordinate 1,828 downwards.
TGCAGGTCGAGGGTGGCCATGTCATGGTCGGGGAAATCCTCCTGGGTGAGGGCCGTGGTGATCTGACGGCAGCGGTCCGTCCTGAAATTGAAACAGAAGACCACATCACCCGGACGGATGCAGCCCTCCTCTCCCACGGTGGCGGGTTCCACGAATTCGTCTGTCGTGCCGCCCGCGTAGGCGGCTTCCATCACGGCAACGGCGCTGTCGAAATGGTCGGCCTTTCCCTCGGTCATGGCGTGGTAGGCCTTGGCGATGCGCTCCCACCTGTGGTCGCGGTCCATGGCCCAATACCGACCGCAAACGGTGGCAATGCGGGCGCCGGTCTCCTCACAGACCGTCTGCAGTTCCGCGAGGTAGCCGGCGCCCAACTGTGGGGCCGTATCGCGGCCGTCGGTGAAGGCGTGCACCACCACATCGGGTACCCCGGCATCCGCCGCAATGCGCAGCAGGGCATGGAGGTGGGCCTGCTGGCTGTGGACGCCGCCCTTGCTCACAAGCCCCATGAAATGCAGCCGACGCCCGGCTTCACAGGCCTTCCCGAGGGCCTCGAGCAGGGTGGGTTCCGTAGCCATGGATCCATCCGTCACCGCCCGGTCGATGCGCAGCAGGTCCTGGTAGACCGTGCGTCCCGCACCGATGTTCAGGTGCCCCACTTCGCTGTTGCCCATCTGTCCATCCGGAAGGCCCACCACCTCGCCATGCGTGGTCAGCCGTGCATGGGGGTGAGCGGCGATGAGACCGTCAAAGTGCGGGGTCTTTGCCACATGTACTGCGTTGTTGCCATCCAGGGAACCAATTCCCCATCCATCGAGGATGATGAGCGCCGTCTTCTTCATTGCGCCGCGAAGGTACCCTTGGGAATGGGCACTTGACACCTGGACTTCAGGCCCTCCGGGACCAGCTCGACCTGTGCACGCCCGGGACGGCGGATTCAGCCTCCGCCATGAGCAGCCCCATACGGAAGAGGTCCAATGCGGTCCAGCCTTCCGTTGCTGCCATGACGCTCCAGGCTGCGTGCATGTCGCGGGACCAGCGTATATCGTCCACGATGACGACCGCACCGGGGGGCATGCCGGGCCGAATGGCCGCCCATTGGGCCTGCAGTGCCGCGCCCTCATGGCATCCGTCGAGGAACACCACGTCATGGGAGGGCGCCCGGGTAAGCAGTGGGGCCAAGGTCTCACTGAACGGCCCGGGAATCACTTCGATTTCCAAGCCCCTGCCGGCGTGGCGCTCAAGCCGGGACTCCGTGATTTCTGCGAGTACCCGGCTGCCCTCCAGCCCCGTGTAACGCGTTCCCGGAGCCCCACCTGTGAGGAGGTAGTCGGCACCTGAACCAAGGCAGGTTCCCAATTCCAGGATGCGTGCGGGCCTCCCCAAGGACTGCTCGACATTCCGTGTTACCGCCATCAGCCACCGCCCCTTCCTCGCATCCGACGAAGCCGATCGGGCCAAGGTGCCCAAACTTTGTTTGCGCAGCACACCATGGGCATCCGACCCCGCTCCGAAATCCTGCCAATCGAGCACCCTGTCGTCCCGGAACATGGCCCGGTCCACCTCTGCCACCTCCTTGGCCCTGCCAGCGCCGGAAGCCACCCACGATACCATGAGCTCCGCACTGACCGCAGATGTGGTCGGAGAATGCGGCAGCTGCATCCATTGCCACCACCACGCGGCCCAATCAGATATGCCTTCCGTTCGCTGCACGGATGCAAGTTCGCTGTTGAATGTCCTACTTTTGCGCCTCCCAAGGGGCGGTTAGCTCAGCTGGTTCAGAGCACCTCGTTTACACCGAGGGGGTCGGGGGTTCGAGTCCCTCACCGCC
>CALKUW010000016.1 GCA_937996585.1 uncultured Flavobacteriales bacterium | reverse complement strand
GGCCATGGGTGAACAGCCTTGGGAAGATTGGATGCGGCGGACGTTCCTGAGGGGACTCATCATCGTGCCGCTCGAGCGCTTCCATCCCTGGGGTTTCCAGGGCATGAGCGCATGGGATGTGTTCCGGTTCTTCGTGGTGGGGGTGGCCGAGGGGGCGCTTGGCATCCGTGCCGCCGCCATCGCTTTCCAGGTCTTCGTGGCCATTTTCCCGGTCATCCTGGTGTTGCTGAGCCTCCTGCCCCTGGTGCCGGTGGCGGATTTCCAGGCCAGCTTGTTCGATGCGCTCCGGGATTACTTCCCCGGTGACACCTTCCACCTGTTGGAATCCACGGTGGAAGACCTCCTCGCGACGGGGGTGCATCCCGAGATTGCCAGCATCGGTTTCCTGCTCATGCTGTTCTATGCGTCGAGCTCCATCAACGGCATCCTTTCTGGCCTGAATGAGGCCCACCACCTCGAGCGGCGGGGGCACTGGCTGTTGATGCGGGCCATGTCCATGCTGCTGATGGTGGTGTTTTCGCTGTTTCTCATTGTCGCGGTGTTGCTGATTGTCTTCAGCGGTTCGGTACTCGAGTGGCTGACGACCGCGGGCATGCTGCCCATCGAGGACGTCCCGCTCATCCAGGCGGTGCGCTGGGTAGTGACGCTGGCCCTGCTCTTCACCACGATCACGGCCCTTTACAATGCGGCGGATTTCACCAAGGACCGCTGGCGCTTCATCACCCCGGGAGCCGTGGCCACGACCGGTCTCATCGTGGTGACTTCCGTCGCCTTCGCATGGTTTGCCACCTCCCTGTCGAGCTACAACCGGCTGTACGGTTCTTTGGGTACCCTGCTGCTGCTGTTGGTGTGGCTCAATGTCAATTGCTTCCTGCTCATCATCGGATTCGACCTCAATACCGCGCTCAACAAGGCGCGCAAGGGCATCAAGGGCAATGCTGATGGTGGTGGCGGCACATTGGATGCCTCCGCTTAATTTGGAGGCATGATGCAACGATTCCTCCTTTCCGCCCTCTTGCTGGGGGCGGTGTCCAGTATGTCGGCCCAAACGCTCACCGGCAAATGGAAGACCATCGACGATGAGATTCCGGGCCGGGTGAAGAGCATCGTGGAGATCACGGAGCAGGACGGGAAATACTACGGCACTGTGGTGGAGCTGTTCCGCCTGCCCGATGAGGACCAGGACCCGCATTGCACCAAGTGTTCGGACGACCGCAAGGACAAGCGCGTGCTCGGCATGCAGATTGTGCGGGACATGGAGGTCGGTGACGGTGAATGGGAGGAGGGTACCATCTGCGATCCCAAAAATGGCCGCGTATACGATTGCAAGATGTGGTTCGAAGATGGCGAGCCGGACGTCCTCAAGGTGCGCGGTTATTGGGGATTTCTCTTCCGCACGCAGGAGTGGCACCGCCAGTGAGGGGGGCTGCTTATTGAGGTTTGGGGGACCGGGCCAATTTGGCCGAGACCTGGGCCCTTGCTTCCGGTGCCAGGTTGAATTTCCAGGCGCACAGGGCCACCCACGCCGTGACAACAGCGGATTTCAGCAATAGGTAGAGCCACGCCGGGCCTGCGGGCTGCCAGTGCACGATGCTGATGGCCGGCAGCGCAAGCGCAATCAGGATGGCGATGCTCTTTCCATTGGGTACGTAGCGGTGCCAGATGCGCCACACCACCCATTGGCGCGTTGTGATGGAGGCCCCCAGTGCGACCAGCGTGGCAACCGCAGCACCTGTCATGCCCCATCCCGCACCGGAATCGGGAATGAGCAGGAGGTTCATGGGAACCGCAATGGCGACGCACATCCAATTGAGCAGGATGGTGTGGCGGTAATGGTCGGATTGGCCGAGCAGGATGTTGGACCCGAGTGCGGAACCTTGCAGGACCCGCGCCGCGCCGATGGTGAGGACCACCCATTCGAGTCCGCGGAACGGCTCGGGAAGGATGCGGTTGACCTCTGGCATGGACACCCAGATGCACGTGAGGATCCAACCACCGATGAGCAGCATGTTGCGGTGGGTCATGCCGACCAACCGCCAGGTCTCCGTCTCGTTGCCTGCATGCAAAGAGCTTGCGATCAAGGGTTGCAGGAGCCTGAAGAATGCGCGCTGGGGAATCCCGGTCACTGTGGCGATGAAGACGGCGATGGTGAAGGCCGGTACCACGGACAGGTCCATCAGACGGCCCACCATGATGACATCTATCTGTGAGAGGACGACGATGGCGCTGCTGCCGAGCACCATGGTGCCACCGTATCTCCACGCCTCTGTGCGTAGGGTGGTGTCTTTCAGCCCAGAGAGGTTCAATGTGAAGCGGTTGGCGAGCGCCTGGGCGATGAGCAGCAACAAGACGATGGTCTGCAATACGACGAATGCCGGCAGGAAGGTGCCCACGCTGAGCCACCCGAAGCCGAGTGCGATGCCGAGGGTCAGGTACCCGAACTTGAAGAAGGTCTCCCTTGCGAAGGTGGCCAGGGCGGTCTTGAGCCGTGTGGACAGGTAGCCGGACAGGTAGATCTGCAGCGCCATGATGCCACCGAGTATGGCGATGGGTCGCACGGCCTGTGCATCGGTGCCTTCAAGGTCGAGCAGCCAGGCGATCTGTTCCGGCATGAACCAGGCTGGCAGGGCGATGGCGCCCGTGAAGAGGATGAGCAGGGGCCAGAGGAGCGTGCCGTTGAGTCGGGGCAACCGCCCTTCCTTTTCCAGGTCCCCCTTGAACCGGTTCATGGCCGCCGGCGATCCGAAGGCGAGTATGGGGGCCAGCAGGGTCGCCCAAGCTGCGGCCACACGGACAAGGCCCCATGCTTCGAGTTCGCTACCGAAGGCCCAGGGCAGTACTACAAGGTTGTTGGCCGCACCCAGCGCGAATCCGAGCAGGATGCTCAGGAAGTTGCGGAAGGCTTGTTGAGGAACGCGTAACCGGGCCATGATTCAATTTTGGTCGGTTACCAGTCCGTTCAGGATGGTTGCGGTCTGGGCCGCCAGTTCCGGGCGGGAGAAGCGTTTGATGATGGCGGGGTCCACCCCTCCGCTGCGTTGGAGGTTGACCAGCATCTCCTTGGCGCCGGCATCGTCGGCATGGGCACAGGTCGCAATGCCGCATTCCTTTCCAAGGTCTTCCATGTCGCTCGGCGTGGGCGCGACGATGGCCATGGGGCGGCCCGTGGCGAGGTATTCGAAGGCCTTGCCTGGGATGGCGCGTTGGCCTGTGGCGTTGTTGTTCTGGATGAGCAGGAGGGCGTCCATCCGCTGCATCATGTCGACGGCGGCTTGATGGGACATGTAGCCGTGGTCCGTCCACTCCTCCGGTTTGAGAATGGAATCAAGGCTGGAGCGCACCGGCGGACTGATGCTGCCGGCGAGGTTGAGGTGGATTTTCCGGTCATTGCCATCGTCGGCATTCCAATTCCGGATGGCGCGCCAAAGCCCCGGGGCATCGCGGGTCGGGAACAGCGAGCCGAAGTGCCCTAGCTGGAAGGCCGGGTTGGAACCCTCCTTGGAAGTGTCCATTGCATCCGAAGGGCTCACATCGTCGGGGTCCCAACCGTTGTAGACCAGGTGGAATTTCCGGGCGTCGGCTTCCGGCGCATTGTCCTTGAGGGAGTGCACCGTACGGGGACTGGTGTAGGTCAAGGCATCCGAGTGGGTCACCACTTCGCGCTCCAGGAAGGCGTGGCGTTTCCGCGTGCGCTCCGTGGGGAGGAAATCTTCGAGGTAGTCCATTTCCCGCCAGAGGTCCCGGAAGTCGGAAAGCCACGGCAAGGACAACCTGCGCTTGATGTCCAGCCCGATGAGGTGGACGCTGTGCGGCGGCCCCGTGGTGACGATGGCGTCGAAAGGCCTACCGGCCGTGTTGGCGTCCCGTATGATGCGGAGTGCGGCCTTGCGGCAACGTTTGCGCCATAGAACGCGGGGATCCGGAAGGAGCAGGTTGCCCCGCATCCACAGCATCAGGCGCTGCGTTGCACCTTGATTTTCCTTGTCCGAAGAGGAGGAGCCCAGGCGCTCTGCACCGCCCTTGCCTTTGAACAGGCGGATGCCCGCTTCGTAGGGCTCGAAGATGGGGACGCGATGGACTTCAAGGCCGTGCGGTACGTCCCCAGCGAGCGATTCATCGAGGACGGGGTAAGCGGCTCCGTCCGGGACCACCAGGGTCGGTTCCCAACCACAGTCGGGCAGGTACTTGGCGAATTTCAACCAGCGCTGGACGCCCGGTCCTCCGGCGGGGGGCCAATAGTAGGCGATGACCAGAACCCGGCGACGGGTCGCTTTCGATGCCCTGCTGGCCTCCATGCCTGAAATCTACTCCAGCGTGAGGCAATCGGCGCACCACTTGCTGTCCGCATTGTGGGCGACGTGCGCGTCAGGTCCGTCGGGAAGCAGCCCGGTGACCACTTCAGCGAGCCATTCGCCGAGCATGGCGTCGTGGGTGTCGTCAAGCTGGCTGCTGCCTTCCCACTTGAGGGTCAGGAGGCTGCTTCCGTCTCCGGGCCCCTTGCGGCCGGCGCGGATGGCGGAGCGGATGTGCCCGGCTTCGGGGTGGCGCGCCCGGAGCATCGCCGCATACAAGAGGAGCTGCAATGCCTTGCCGTGCTTGCCGTCGCCCAGCTTCTCTCTCCAGTTTTTGCCGAGCCTCAATTCCTTGCCCTCGACCTTTCCCGTCTTGTAGTCGACCACCTGCCAGGTCTCGCCCCTGGGGCTGCGGTGCACCTCGACGCGGTCCGCCACCCCGTGAAAGGTGATGCTGCGTCCCCCCTCCAACGGAAAGGTGCGCGTCAGGTATTCCTCGAGGCCCACGATGGTGACATCGCTGCTGGCGCGCCATTCGTCGAGTTCATCACGGACCCAGCGGCCGATCATGGCGGCGGCCATGCGCAACACGAGGACGTTTTCGCCGGTGTCTGCCCGGGCGCCTGCTTTTTCAGAGGCCAATGCGGCGGTGAGCCGCGGCGTGACCTCCTTGGCCAGCTGGTGCAGGTCTCCGCGTTCGAGTTTGCGTCCCACGGCGCCTGCCAGTCCATCTTCCACGGCCTTGTGGATGATGGTACCGATGGTGCTGGCTTCCAAGTGCTCCTCCACGGCGTCTGCTTCACCCAGCCCGAGGACATAACGGTAATGGAACTGCCGTTCGCAGGTGAGGGCCTGGTTGAGGGCCGAAGGACTGATGCCCCGTTCGAGCATGCGGTCCATCGCGTTGCGGGTGCCTTCGCTCCAGCCGAGCTCCGGAACGGGGGGTGCCGTCTCCGGCAAGGGTGCGGACCAGAGGGATTTCCGCACGGAAATGCCTGGCAGCGATTCGGCTGCCCAGGCCTCGAGCTGGCCCAGGAACCGGCTCGGTTCCGTTCCGCTGTCCCCTAGGTCGGCACCGACACAGAGCAGGTGCACCTTCCGGGCCCGGTGCAACAGGCGGTGCAGGTAGGCGGAGAAAATGCCGTCGCGCTCCGGTCGCCCAGGCAGGCCCATGGAGCGCTGGAGATCGAGGGGCATGAAGCTGGGCGGTGGCGCACCATCGGGCAGGGTACCCTCGTTGGCATCGAGGATGTAGACTTCATCGAAATCCAAGCCTCGGCTTTCGAGCAGTCCCATGACCTGCAGTCCTTCGAGTGGCTCGCCTGCGAGGTCAACCGCATGCCGGGCCATCCACTGTTGCATCCGGGCCCTCGTCTCTTGCAGGTC
>CALKUW010000015.1 GCA_937996585.1 uncultured Flavobacteriales bacterium | reverse complement strand
ACATCGAAGTAGGCGTTGATGAGGTTGCCTGCGGCCATCAACAGCACCACGACGGCCATGCCCAATGCCAGGTTGAGGTGGCCACCTGACGATGGGGTCGGGGCATCCGTCCATCGGGTCAGCCAGCCCCAGTGCAACACGGCCATGGTGGCGGCGGCAATGGCGAGGTTGCCCGGCCGGGTGAGCCGGATGACACCGCCGAGGTTGGTGCGCTTGCTGGACAGGTTGGGCTTTTCCATGGAGGTCAGGCGCGGGACGGGGCATCGACCAGATCGGTCGTTCCGGCCACGGTGCGGGCGTAGTTGAATCCCGGATGGATCGCACAGGCACCGGCATTTCCTGCCGTATCCATGGCGAGGTAGCCCACCTGGAGGTCAGCGACCGGCATCTTGCGCATGATGCGGTCCACGGCCTCCTCGCAGGCGGCCTGGGGTGTGCGCCCCTGGCGGATCAGCTCCACCACGAGGAAGGAGCCCAGCGTCTTCATCACGGCTTCTCCAAGACCGGTGGCCGTGCAGGCACCGACCTCATCGTCCACGAATAGACCGGCCCCGATGATGGGGCTGTCGCCGACGCGGCCCCGCAGCTTGTAGGCCAGGCCGCTTGTGGTACAGGCGCCTGCCAGGCGGCCATCGAGGTCCTGGGCGAGCATGCCGATCGTATCGTGGTTCTCCACGTTGATGATGGGCTTGTATTCAGCGCTTTGCTTCCACTGCTCCCAGGCCCGCCGGCTGTCCTCCGTCAGGAGGTTGCGCGGCGTGAACCCATGGGCCAATGCGAAATCCCGTGCACCGGTGCCGGCGAGCAGGACGTGGGGGGTGGTTTCCATGACCTTGCGGGCCACGCGTACCGGGTGTTCGATGTCCTCGAGGAAACAGACGCCCCCGGCATCGCCATCGGGTCCCATGACGCAGGCGTCGAGCGTCACCTTGCCCTCCCTGTCGGGGCGCCCACCCAGCCCTACAGAGGTGCCCGTGGGGTCACTCTCCACCACGGCGGTGCCTTCCACCACCGCGTCCAGGGCGTTTCCTCCGTTCTTCATCTGGCGCCATCCCTCCTCATTGGAGACGATGCCGTGGTTCCAGGTGCTCAGCATGTGTCCTCCCGAAAACCGTTCGCCGTTGAAGGGGCGTCCAGGTTGTTCAATGGAGCGGGCCTGCAACAGCCGGGTGGGATCCAGCCCCAGGAGAAGGGCCGATGCTCCGAGCTGTCGGAGGAAGGTGCGGCGGCGGGTCATGCCGGGAAGTTAGCCCAAGCGCGCCTTTCGTTGACCGGCCGCCAGCAGCACAGGCAGCAGGGTCAAGTCCACCAGAACGGCAAAAAGGAGCGTGAGCGATACCAGGAAGCCGATATGGAAGGTGCCCTCGAAACTGCTCAGCATGAGCGTGGCAAATCCGCTGCAAAGGAGCATGGACGTGACGATGATGGCTTTTCCCGTGGTGAGGAAGGTGCGCCGCAGCGCCCAGAACGGATGGCGCCCCTGGGCGAGCAGGATGCGGTACTTCGCCATGAAATGGAGGGTGTCGTCCACGGCGATGCCGAAGGCGATGGTGAAGATGATGGAGGTGGAGACCTTGAGGTCGATGTCCAGTGCACCCATCACGCCGGCGATGAGGATGAGGGGCAACAGGTTGGGCACCAGGGCGATGAGCAGCATGCGGAGGCTGCCGTGCATCAGCCCGATGAGCAGGGCCACCACGGCAAAGGCGATGAGCAGCCCGTAGACCATGTCGGAGGCCAGGTGCTCGTTGTTCAGGTCGATGAGGCTGGCGGTGCCGGTGGGCTGCAATCGGAAGGGCGGGGTGTCGAACCGGGCGTGCAGCAGGCTGTCCGCCCGTGCCTCGAAACGCTGTTGGCGCCGCCCGAGTTCGATGGCGCCGAGGTCGGCCACCTTGGCGGTGGTGCGCGCCAAACCGAGATCGGTGCGCATGACCGCGGTCCAGCCGGCCATGCCGGCATTCTGGCCATCCATCTTTTCCATCCGCCGCACCAGGCGATTCAGCTCATTACCGGTCGGCACCACGTCGGCGGAGGGGCGGTCGCCCTGCATCAGGCGGTGGGCTTGGCGGACCAGGCCTCCGGGGCCGAGGACGGCACCCGCATCCAGTTCGGTGCGCAGCAGGCCCTCGATGTCATCCATAGCCGCCAGTACGCCGGATTCCGTTGCGATGTCGCGTCCCGGCTCGAAGAGGTAGGCGAGTTCATAGGGCCGCACCCCGGCAAAGGCCTCCTCGAAGTAGACGAACTCCAGGCGGAGCGGGTCGTCCTCGCTGAGGTCCTCGAGCAGCTTGTTGTCCACCCTGATGGAGGTGAGCAGCACCAATGAGGTCCCGGTGGCGATGGCGGAAACAGCCAGCACGCTGCGCCTGTGGCGCATCACCCGCACAAAGGTCCGGCCCAGCCATTCTTCCCAGGCCGACCGCATGCTGGAGCGTCCGTCCCGTGGCAGGGCGTGTTCCGGCGGACGGCTCAGCATCAGCACGAAAGGCAGCAGGGAAAAGGCGAGGATGAAGGCGATGAAGACCCCGACGGCCGTGTACAACCCGAATTCCCGGATGGGCCGGATGGAGGAGGTCAACAGCGTCAGGAACCCGATGGCGGTGGTCAGCGAGGTCAGGAAGGTGGCGAGTCCCACTTCGCGAAAGGCCTTGCCCAACGCATCGAAGGGTGGCCTGCCGGCCCGCAATTCGTCGAGGTAGCGCGTCAGGATGTGCACGACATCGCTCATACCCACGACGAAGATGATGGTGGGCAGCACCACGGTCATCACATCAATGCCCTTGCCGGTCACCTCCATGAAGGCGAGGATGCACACGGCACTCAGGGCGATGACAAGCAGCGGAATGACGATGCCCCACCAGCTGCGGTAGGCGAATCCGAGGAAGAGGATGATGATGACCAGGCCCAGGGCGATGAACAGGCTGATCTCCCAAGTCATGACACCAACGTAGTGTACCTGGGCATGGGCCCTTCCGGCGCGGTGCGTTTCGACGCGGAGTCCATTGGACAGGCATTCGGCCCTGAATCGGTCCAGCAAGGCATCGGTTTCCCATGCGAGGGTGTCGCATCCGGCCTTGGACAGCATTGGGCGCTGCAATAGGGTCAGGGCGATGTCCTGTCCAGACGGCCCGAAGAAGGTGCCCACCATGCCTTGTCGGCCCCAGATGGAAGTGCTGTCTGCCGGGTATTTGTCCGGTTGTTCCCAGCGTAGCAACGGGCGTTCGAAGACCATGCCGAGGGCCGGATCCCGCACGGGAAGGACCAAGCTGGTGGGGGAGACCACGCCGGTGACACCATGTGCGCCTTCCAATTGCTCCGAGAGGCGATGCACCTCGGCGAGGAGGGTGGAGTCGAAAATGCCGGTTGCGCAGTGGATGCCGACGAGCGCAAAGTCGTTGTCCGTGCTGAAGGCATCCCGGAAAGCCATGTAGAACTCTGTTTCCGGTTGTCCTTCCGGGAAGAAGCTCTCAAAGTCGTAGTTGAACCCGATTTGCGCTGCCCGCCAGGCAGAGAACGCTGTCAGGCCCACAATAATAACGAGGCCCATGCGCGCCCTGCGTTTCCAGATGTCCTCTCGGGATGGTGCAGGTTCGGTCATGCTCAGGGTTCGTCCTTTAGGAACAAGGCGGGGAGGCTCGGGTTCGGTGGCAAAGGAAAAGGGCACACCGTGCGTGGCATGCCCTTTCCTTTTTGCTTGTGTGAGGGGGTTACTTCTCCTCGTTGACCTCTTCGAAGTCGACGTCCGTCACCTCCTCGTCGCCTTCGCCGCCGGACTGGCCGGCTTCCGGACCTGCACTGGCACCACCTGCTTCTTGGCTGGCCTGGTACATTTCCTGACTTGCGGCGGAGAACGCTTGGTTCAGGGCCTCGATGCCCGCCTTGCAGCGGTCGACGTCCTGAGCGGCATGGGCTTCCTTCAATTCCGCGATCGCGGACTCGATGGGGGCCTTCTTGTCCTCCGGGAGCTTGTCGCCGAATTCGCCGAGTTGCTTCTCGGTCTGGAAGACCAGGCTGTCGGCCTGGTTCAATACCTCGACGCGTTCCTTGGC
>CALKUW010000014.1 GCA_937996585.1 uncultured Flavobacteriales bacterium | reverse complement strand
GTGCGGTGTCTCGCTTCCTTCCCGGCATGACCCGGGCAGGTTCGGAGGGTATGATCTCAGCCTGTCGGCACCCCTGCGTACGGCAACAAAACTAATCGCCCCTCGTACATGTTCACGCAAACCTTGCGCCCCTCCGAAATGCCGCCGCCCGACGGCCGCAACTACCTTTGTCCCATGGCCATCGCCCCGCTACCGGAAACGCCCCTCGACCTCCAGGAGGTCATGGACCACGCCCTCGCTGTGGTGCGCACGGCCGCTGCCGAATTGGCCCGATTGGCCCACACGGAACTGCAGGTCGAATACAAGGGTGACGGCTCCCCTGTCACCAACGCGGACCATGCCAGCCACGACATCATCGCCGCCGGCCTCTCCGGCCTGGGCATTCCGGTCGTCAGCGAGGAAGGTGGCCGCAGGCCCCACGCTGAGCGCCAGCAGTGGTCGCGCATGTGGCTCGTCGATCCGCTCGACGGCACCAGTTCCTTCGTGCGCATGCGCTCCGGCTACGGCATCAACGTCGCCCTCATCGAAAGCGACGGCCACGACTGGCACCCTGTCCTGGGCATCGTTGCCCTCCCCGACCTCGACCGCATCTACTACGGCGGCATCGGCATCGGCACCTGGAAGACGCGCATCGACGACAGCGCCCGCCCGCCGCGCACCATCAGTTCGGACGAAGACATCGCCCCGCCCTACAACCTGCTCATCAGCTGGAACGAGGGGGGCACGCTGAACGACCTGGTCGCCGGCACGGTCGACCCCACGCAGGTTCGGATGCGGCCCGAAAGCGGCGCCGCCAAGTTCTGCCTCGTCGCCGAGGGCAAGGCCGACATCCACGCCCGCTCGACGGGCTACTACGAATGGGACTGTGCCGCCGGCGACGCCATCCTGCGCGCCCAGGGCCTCGCCGTCTGCGACATCGTCACGGGCCGCCCCCTGACCTACAACGGGCCCAACCTCCGGGTCGGAGGCCTCATCGCCTCCCGCATCCCCGCAGCGGACTGACCGGCAACGGGATCCTTACATGCTCTGGGTGCCGCGCTGCCCGCCGGCGCGATCGGGCCCCTCATCGAACTCCTCCACCATATTGCGGTAGTTGCGGTACCGCTCGTCGTCCACCTCCCCCGTCTCCAGCGCCCGCGTCACGGCGCACCCCGGTTCGTCGAGGTGGCGGCAGTTGTGGAATTTGCAGTCCGGCAGCAGCCGGAACATCTCCGGGAAGTGGTGATGCAGCGTCTCCTTCTCCAAACGGACGAGGCCGAACCCCTTGATGCCCGGCGTGTCGATGATGAAGCCGCCACCGTCGCCCGGCAGCGGGAACATCTCGGCAAACGTCGTCGTGTGCTTGCCCTTGTCGTGGACGTCCGACACCTCAGCTGTCTTTTGCTCGAGCCCAGGAATCAATGCGTTGAGCAGCGTCGATTTACCCACCCCACTGTGACCGCTCACCAGGTGGATCCCACCCTTCATCCGCTCCCGCACCTCCTCGAGGCCGATGCCCTCGGTCGCGGAAATCGGCAGGCATTCGTACCCCGCCTCGCTGTACATCGTCATCCACGAGGCCAGCAGTTCCTCAGCCTCCTCGCCGAGCTGGCGCAGCACGTCGACCTTGTTGAACAGCAGCGTCGTCGGCACCCCGTACGCCTCGGCCGTCACCAGGAAGCGGTCCACAAATCCGCTGCTGGTCGCCGGCTCCACCAACGTCACCACGAGCCAGGCACGGTCCAAGTTGGCCGCCACCACGTGCGCCTCGTGACTGAGGTTGACACTGCGGCGGATGATGCGGTTGCGTCGCGGGGCGATCTCGGTGATGACCCCGGTGCCGTCCTCCTCTTCGGTCCACATCACGTGGTCGCCCACGGCAATCGGGTTGGTCGTCCGCATCCCCTCGAGGCGGAACTTGCCGCGCAGCCGGCATTCCACCCTACGGCCATCGGCCGCCTGGACGTCGGCCCACTTGCCGGTGGACCTGAAAACCGTGCCTTCGAACTGCTGTTCCACGGGTGCAAGTTCGCCCATGCGCGTCCTACCTTGCACCCATGCTCCTCGAGGTTCGGAACATCACCAAGACCTACGGCCCGCAGAAGGCCCTCGACAACGTCTCGCTGGACATCCCCCGCGGGCAGGTCGTGGGGCTGCTCGGCCCCAACGGTGCAGGCAAATCGACCCTCATGCGCTCCATCCTCGGCTACCTGCCCACCGATGGCGGCACCGTCACCTTCGACGGCATGGACGTGCGCGATGGCGGCGATGGCCTCCGCAGCCGCATGGGCTACCTCCCCGAGCACAATCCGCTCTACCGCGAGATGTACGTGCGGGAATTCCTCGACTTCATCGCCGACCTCCACGGCATCAAGGGCCGGCAGGCGCGCAACGCCAAGGTGGAGGAAATCGTCACCCGCGTCGGGCTGACCCCGGAGGCGCACAAGCGCATCGCCGCACTCTCCAAAGGATACCGGCAGCGCGTCGGCCTCGCCCAGGCCATCCTCCACGACCCCGAGCTCCTCATCCTCGACGAGCCGACCTCGGGTCTCGACCCGCTCCAGCTCAAGGACATCCGCGCCCTCATCCGCTCCTTCGGCGAGAACCGAACGGTCATCCTGTCCACCCACATCATGCAGGAGGTCGAGGCCATGTGCGACCGCGTCATCATGATCAAGCAAGGCCGCATTGTGGAGGACGCCCCTCTCGACGACCTCATCGCCAAGGGCGGCCTCGAAGAAGCGTTCAACGCCCTGGCCGGCTGAAAACAGAGCGGCCCGCTCCACAGGAACAGGCCGTCTCCATTCTATTCGTTTCTCAGGTCACGTCAACGCTGCACCAGCACCGTGCTGCGCTGCACGCCAACGGCAGTCCTCACCTCCAGCACGTATACACCGACGGGCCACGTGGCGCACGAAAGCGCCATGCGCCGTGTGCCATTGGCTTGCCAGCGACCCACCCAACGGCCGTCCATCGTACGCACGATGGCTGATTGAATGCCGCCTTCAGCCTGTATGCGCACAACATCGGTCGCAGGATTCGGGAATACGTCCAGGACGACATCCTGCTCGGCAACCGCATTGACGGTCTGACCCGGGAACAGGATGTTCAACACGAGCTGCTGGCGCACCAGGCCGTCCATGTCGATCATGATCGTATCACAATACGTTGACGTGCACTCGAGGAAGTTGCCGACCATCTGCGTGACGGTCAGGCAAACCTCGTAGTTGCCGACCTCCTCATAGACGTGGGTCGGATTCGGTTCGTCTGATTCATTGCCATCCCCGAACGTCCAGAAGTAGTAGGTATCGGCATCGGGCTCATCCACGTAGGCAACGATGTTGTACGGCAGGGGCACCCCATCCTCATCGAGCGCCTGCTCGAATTCGAATTCCACCTCGCACTCGTCATCGTCCTCTTCCTCTTCTTCATCGTCTTCGTCGTCCTCTTCCTCTTCGTCGTCTTCCTCCTCATCCTCATCCCACAGGTCCTCGAATTCCTCCCAGAGCAATTCCAGTTCCTCGCATGCCTCCTCATTTCCATCGGCACAAGCCTCAATCAACTCGAGAATGCCACAGGCCATTTCCGGATCGATACCGAGGTCGTTGGGCACGTTGGAGCCACAGATTTCCTCGAGCCACTCGATCAGGGCCTCCAGGTCCTCCTCATCGAACTCACCTTCGTCCTCTCCTTCCTCGTCATCGTCCTCATCCTCCTCATCGTCATCATCGCCTTCCTCTTCATCGTCATCCTCGCCTTCCTCATCGTCTTCATCCTCGTCGAATAGGTCTTCGAATTCGTCCCACAGCACTTCGAGTTCGGCACAAGCCTCCTCGCTGCCATTCTCGCACGCCTCAATCAGTTCGAGGATACCACACGCCATGTCAGGCTCGAGTCCAAGGTCATTGGGCATATCTGAGGCACAGAGCTCCTCCAGCCATTCAATCAAGGCCTCCCATTCGTCACCTTCATCATCGTCCTCTTCCTCGTCGTCCTCTTCCTCGTCATCCTCTTCACCGTCGTCCTCTTCATCGTCGAAGAGGTCTTCAAATTCGCTCCACAGCGCTTCGAGTTCGGCACAGGCCTCCTCGCTGCCGTTGTCACATGCCTCGATGAGGGCGAGCACCTCGCAGGCCAGCTCGACATCGAAATCCACTTCGATAGGGTCATTGGAGGCACAGAGCTCCTCGAGCCAATCGATCAGATCGGTCCAATCCTCGCCGTCGACATCGTCCTCATCCTCATCCCCGCCACAGTCGTCGAGGTACTCGGAGTTGGAAACCCAGACGAAGCTGAAGGCCGAGGGAATGCAGGTGAAGTTCTCACACGGATCGTCCGATACCACGAGCTCCTCATAGGGGCCGTAAATGTTACCGGCATCGTCCTCACAACCATTCTGGGCGGCCAGGGAGAAGCACAGGGCAAACAGGAAGCTGAGGGAAGCAACGTGCTTCCAAAGGGCAATGTTCTGGGTCCAGGTCAAACGCATGGTGCGGCAAATTTCGGCGAATCCGGTGAAACGGCTCGGCCCCTGACAAACTCAATATCGACTGGATAGGTTGTACGACGTCAACGAAAAAGCCCCGCCGAAGCGGGGCCTTTCCTAGCGTTGTGTGGGCATGTGAACCGCAGCGAAGCGATCACATCATGCCGCCCATGCCACCGGCACCGGCAGCAGCCGCAGCGGCGGCCGCCATCTCGGCGGGATCCTCCACGTCGGCGATCACGCACTCGGTGGTCAGGACCATGCCGCTGATGGACACGGCGTTCTCCAGGGCGACGCGGGTCACCTTGGTCGGGTCGATGACGCCTGCGGTGTGCAGGTCCTCGAACACCTCGGT
>CALKUW010000013.1 GCA_937996585.1 uncultured Flavobacteriales bacterium | reverse complement strand
CCGCAGCTCAGGCAGGATTTTGTCGATGATGCGGGGCCAATTGGCCTGTCCCGTCTCCACTTCGACCCAACGTCCGCGATCTTCATCTCGTGACGCCGCATCCACCGCGATGAAGTATGCGGTCATGCGCCTGTGCGTCAGGATGTGGAGCACGGGCCCGAAGGCTCCATTGACGAAGGGGGTGGGCGATGCTTCTAGGTTCTCCCTGGGGTTCATCGAACACGGAAAAGCCTCCAGCTGGGACCAGATGCCCTTGGCAGGCCGGGTCTCCACCCACCATTCGAGGCGCCCATCCGGCCCCTTCCGCAGGTGGATCTCGAACAGGACGTCAACCTCCAGGGGCGGCTTTTTCGGTTGTTTGACAGGACGCTGGTGCATGGTGCCGCGTTGCCGGGACAGGCATCCATCCGACAGGGGGCACGCCGCACAATCCGGATTCCGGGGCGCGCAGACCAGGGCGCCCAGCTCCATCCACGCCTGGTTGGAGTCTCCAGGCGATACGGTCGAAATCAAGTCTGAGCATGCGGCTTCGATTGCTGTCCGTCCTGCTTTGCGGTCCACCGGGTCGGGGATGTCGAACAGGCGCGAGACCACCCGCTGCACATTGCCGTCGATCACGGGAACCGGTTCTCCATGGCAGATGCTCGCAATCGCCGCTGCGGTGTAGGGGCCGATGCCGGGCAATGAGGCCCAATCAGCCGCGGTTGCCGGGAGCTTTCCTCCGCGCTCCCGGACAATGCGCTTGGCCGCCTCGTGCAGGTTGCGCGCCCTGCTGTAGTAGCCCAGGCCCTTCCATAGGGCCATGACGGTTTCCGTTTCAGCCGCTGCCAGGTCCTGCACGGTCGGAAATGCAGCCACGAACCGGTGCCAGTATGCCGTCCCCTGATCGACCCGGGTCTGTTGCAGGATGACCTCTGAGAGCCAGGTGGCGTATGGTTCCGGAGCCGTCCTCCAAGGCAGTTCCCTCGCGTGGTTGCGGTACCATTCCAGCAGCTTTTGCGTCAGGGGGTGCAAGGGTTCCAGGGGGTCACTTTTCACATTGGCAAGATGGAGCCATCATGTCTGCCTCCCTTGCACTATTTTTGCCGGCCATTCAATTGATTGAAACTCAAAGCATCCTGCAAGGTGACTGACAACAAGATGACCAAGGCGGACCTCGTGAGCCGCATTTCGGATAAGACGGGTATCGAAAGGCAAGACGTACAGGCGACGGTCGAGGCGTTCATGGAGTCCGTTCGGGACTCCCTCGAGAGTGGACACAATGTCTACCTCCGCGGCTTCGGCAGCTTCGTCATCAAGCGCCGCGCCAAGAAGACGGGACGGGACATCCTGAAGAACAAGACCATCGAGATCCCGGCCCACAACATCCCCTCATTCAAGCCGGCCAAAAGCTTCATGGACAACGTGAAGTCCAAGGTCGCCGCGAACTGATTCCCCAACCACATGTCCACCAACGCCAACGGCAACAAGACCATGCCCCTCATCATTGGGGGGTTGTGCGTCGTGCTGGCCGTTTTGGTGTGGCAGGTGATTCCGAGGAGCGAGGGTGCCTACCAGGCCGCGTCCATTCCCACCACGCTGGAAGCCGGGACTGAGCGCGACGCCGTACAGGAGGCCATTGACCAGGTCAACGGTCCCAACCCCATGGCGGGCATCCTTGCGCTGAAGGCGCTCGCAGAGGCCGAGCCGCCCAATGTGGATGCCGTGATCGAGTTGGGTCGATTCAGCATCCAATCCGGACAATTCGACAAGGCACGGGAACGGTTCGCACAGGCGATCGACCTGGCCCCCGAACGGTCCGAACCCCTGATCCAGCTCGGCATGCTGGAACTGGACGGTGGATCTCCCGCCGAGGCCCTCATCCATTTCGAGCGCGCGCTCGTGGTGGACAGTGCTGCCCACAACGCCTGGTTCTTCCAGGCACAATGCCACGAGCGCCTCGGAAATCCGGGCTTGGCGCTCGCCAGCTACAAGCGGTTTCTACCGCTCTCCCCGGATACCGTCATCGAGGCAGCGGTCCAACAACGGATTGACCTCCTTGCACAACATTCAACGAACTCATAAAATCATCTGACCATGCCCAGTGGAAAGAAGCGCAAGCGTCATAAGATGGCCGTGCACAAGAAGAAGAAGCGTCTCCGCAAGAACCGTCACAAGAAGAAGAAGTGACCTTCATTGGCGGGGTTCCCGCACCACTGAAGAGTGGAGGGGGAGCCGTGCCATCATGTATTGACGCGTGAACATCGAACTGGTCATCAACAAGACCAAGTCCGGGTTGCGCATTGCCATGCTGGAGGACGGCCATCTGGTCGAACTCCACGAGGACAAAGGCAACCAGGATTATGCGGTCGGGGACATCTACCTCGGCCGGGTCAAGAAGGTGCTGCCCAGTCTCAACGCGGGATTTGTGGACATTGGTCATCCGAAGGATGCCTTTCTCCATTACCTCGATTTGGGTCCGCAGTACCTGAGTTTCAAGAACTATGCCCAGCGTTCCATCAAGGGGACGCAGCAGTCGGCGGACCTCTCCAACTTCAAGAAGGAGAAGGACATCGACAAGAAGGGCAACATGAAGGATGTGGTGTCGGCGAGCCAGAACGTGCTCGTTCAGGTCGCCAAGGAGGCGATCTCCACCAAAGGACCACGCCTCACGGCGGAGGTGACATTGGCGGGCCGATACCTCGTGCTGGTGCCGTTTTCTGACAAGATCAGCATCAGCCAACGCATCCAGAAGGAGAGCGAACGCAAGCGCCTGCGGGTGCTGTTGCAGAGCATCCGACCTGAAAATTGCGGAATCATCGTCCGGACGGTCGCCCAGGAAAAGGGCGCCGCCGACCTGCATTCCGACCTCGAGGAGTTGACGAACCGCTGGAAGGAGCTGCACGCCAACCTGCGCAATGCCAAGCCGCGCCAGCGCATCCTCGGCGAAATCAACAAGACGAGCTCCCTGCTCCGTGACCTCCTGACGCCCGACTTCTCGCAGATCCTGGTCAACGATCCCGATGTGGCCAACGAGGTGCGCGAGTACCTCGCCGGCATCGCACCGGACAAAGTGGACATCGTGAAGGAGTCCAAGGCCAAGGACGTCTTCGACGACCGTGGCGTGCACCGGATGATCAAGGCGAGCTTCGGCCGCCAGGTGAACCTCCGCAGCGGGGCCTACCTGATCGTGGAGCATACGGAGGCCATGCACGTCATCGACGTCAACTCCGGTGGCCGCAAGGCCGGCGCGACCTCGCAGGAAGAGAACGCCATCGCGACCAACCTCGAATGTGCCACGGAGATCGCCCGCCTCTTGCGCTTGCGCGACATGGGCGGCATCATCTGCGTGGATTTCATCGACATGGGCGAGACCGCCAACCGGCGTCAGCTCACCGAGGCCCTGCGCAAGGCGATGAAGCCGGACAAGGCCAAGCACAATGTGCTGGCGCCAAGCCGTTTCGGTGTGGTGGAAATCACGCGCCAGCGCGTGCGTCCGGTGACGGACATCCAGACCGCCGAAGTGTGTCCTTCATGCAACGGAACCGGAAAGGTGACGGCGAGCATCCTGGTCACGGACGGCATTGAAGCGGCCCTGCAGGCTGCGGCCGATCGCGGCATGGGCCATGTGACCCTCATTCTGCACCCTATGGTGGAGGCCTACATCACCAAGGGCTTCTGGAACAACCAGCTCAAGCGCTGGAAGAAGGGCTTCGGGATGAAGATCACGGTCGAAGGCAATTCCTCCATGGAATTGCTGGAGCACCACCTCTACGACAGCCAGGGCGAGGAGGTCACGCTCTGACAGCACCCGGACGGGGCGGTATTTCCTTGGGATAAGCCAGGAAATGCCGCTCCACCGGCATGCTCAGCGCGCTCAGGTTGAGGTGGTCGGACGCCGCGGCGACGTCCCGCACGGATCCGTCCTTGTAGAGCATCGAGATGCCGTGGGAAGCGGTGGAATAGGCGCGGTTGTCGATGCGGTCGTGCAGCACGAAATAGGAGGCGTCCTCCATCGACAGCCCAAAGGCACCCGCCACGGTTTCCAGCCTTTCGGCGATGTCATCCTGGTCGAACGGAGCATCCCGGAGCTCGATCTTGAAGAGCCGGCGGTGCACCAGGCCCTTGCAGAGTTCCGACAGCACGGGGTCGGTGTGGTTCTGCCACGCCTTGATGCAGCACATCACGTCGTTGTCGTCCAATGCGCAGAAAGCCCCGAGCACTTCCGGGTCGGCCAAGAAGCGCGCCCGGTCGAGGTCCTCGGCAAGAAAGGGCGCCAGGGCCGGGGTCGACCAGACCTTCACCCCGCGCCGCGCCAGTTCCCCCGCGCGCTCCAGGATGCGCATCATCATCCACTCGGCAGCGAGTACCGTCTTGTGCAGGTACACCTGCCAGTACATCAGCCTGCGGGAGATGATGAACTTCTCGATGGAGTAGATGCCCTTCTCGTCCACCACGAGCCGCCCCTCATGCACGTTGAGCATGCGGATGATGCGTTCCGAGCTGATCATGCCCTCGCTGACTCCCGTGAAGAAGCTGTCACGCCGGAGGTAGTCCATGCGGTCCATGTCGAGCTGGGATGAGACCAGGTCGTGGAGGAAGCCCTTGGGGTGGTGGTCGTTGAAAATGCTGATGGCCACATCGAGCTTGCCGCCGAAGTGGTCGTTCAGGGCATTCATGATGAGGGTGCTGATTTCTTCGTGGTGGACGCCGCTGACGATGGTGTGTTCCAGCGCATGGCTGAATGGTCCGTGGCCGACGTCGTGCAGGAGGATGGCCAGGCAGGCACCGCGGTATTCCTCCTCCGTGATCACGATGCCCTTCTCCCGGAGGGAATCGAGCGCTTCCTGCATCAGGAACATGGCCCCGACGGCGTGGTGGAAACGGTTGTGGACCGCCCCCGGATAGACGAGGTGGCTCAGGCCCAGCTGGCTGATCCTGCGCAACCGCTGGACCCACGGGTGGTCCATGACATCCGTGAAGTCCGCGTGGCGCAATTGGATGAATCCGTAGACCGGGTCGTTGAGCAGTTTGGGTCGTGCTGCCATGGGCGAAAAATGGCACCTTTCTTTGCATTGGTACCGGTGGCACAAAATAATTGCGACCATTCGCCATTGAAGCATTCATGACGCGCACTCCCCACATCCTCTGGGCCGACGATGAGATCGACCTCTTGAAGCCCCACATCCTGTTCCTTCAGGGCAAGGGATATGAGGTCACGGGCTTCACCGATGGCGCCTCCCTGATCGAGGCCCTGGACGGCGACGGCATCGTCGACGTCGTTTTCCTCGATGAGAACATGCCGGGCCTGACCGGCCTCGAAACACTGCAGCGCATCAAGGACAAGCGTCCCCACCTGCCCTGCGTGATGATCACCAAGAGCGAGGAGGAGCACATCATGGAGGAGGCGATCGGATCCAAGATGGCGGATTACCTCATCAAGCCGCTGAACCCGAACCAGATCCTGCTTTCCCTCAAGAAGATCCTCGATGAGAAGCGGTTGGTCGGTGAGAAGGCCATGAGCGATTACCAGCGGGAGTTCCGTGAACTGGGCATGCGCCTGATGGACAGGCTTGACCGGGAGGATTGGGAGGACATCCACAAGCGGCTGGTGCACTGGGACCTCGAATTGGCCGCCTCCGGCGATACCGGGATGTCCGAGGTCTTGCGGATGCAGAAGCAGGATGCCGGCCGTCAGTTCGCGCGTTTCGTGACCGACCACTACGGCGATTGGCTCTCGGACATCGACCGCTGCGACGGCCATGAAGACCCGCTCCTGGCCCCGAAGGTCCTGTCCGAATCCATCCGCCCCCTGCTCGAGGAAGGCAGGAAGACATTGCTCGTGGTCGTCGACAATTTCCGCTATGACCAGTGGCGGGCGCTGAGCCCCATGCTCTCCGAGGATTGGCAGGTCCAGTCCGAGCGCATGCACTGGAGCTTCCTGCCCACGGCGACGCAATACGCGCGCAACGCCCTGTTCGCGGGGATGACCCCCGCTCGGATTGCCAAGGTCCATCCCCAATGGTGGAAGGACGAACAGGCGCAGGGCTCCAAGAATGCCCACGAGGCCGACCTGCTCGGCACCCAGCTGGACCGATGGGGGTACAGCGGATCGTGGGGCTACCACAAGATCACGGACCTCGCCGCGGGCCGCAAACTGATGGAGGATTTCCACCAGATCAAGGCCCGGGACTTCACCGCCGTGGTCTTCAATTTCGTGGACATGCTGAGCCATGCCCGAACGGAGAGTGAGATCATCAAGGAACTCGCGGAGGACGAAGGGGCCTACCGCTCCCTGACCATGAGCTGGTTCGAGCACAGTCCGCTCCGAGAACTGATGCAGCGCGCGGCAGAAGAGGGCATGGACCTTGTGCTGACCTCCGATCACGGAACGGTTCAGGTCGACAGCCCCGTCAAGGTGCAGGGCGAAAAGGAGGTCACGGATAACCCGCGCTACAAGACCGGGCGGAATCTGCGGCACGACGACGACGTGTTCGCGGTGACGGATCCCGAGGCTTATGGCCTGCCCAAATCCCACCTGTCGAGCCGGTACATTTTTGCCAGCGAGCGGGATTTCATGGTCTACCCGAACAACTTCAACAGGTTCGTGCGCTATTTGACGGGGACCTTCCAGCACGGCGGCATTTCCATGGAGGAAATGCTGGTACCGCTCATACATATGCGCCCAAGGTGATGGAAAACGCCACGGAACAGGGGGCATCGGATATCGGCTCTTCGGGAAGGTTGATCTGCCGCTGGCGGTCCCAGCCCTTCGGTCTCGTGCAATTGCCAGAGATGGCGGAGGCGTTCAGGGCGCACGTCGAATGGGGGGATGTAGTGGCCATACAGGCGCCGATGGGCACCGGAAAAACCACCTTTGTTGCGGCCCTGGCCAAGGCATTGGGTGCCCGGGATGTGGCCTCGAGTCCCACGTTTGCCTTGTGCCAGGAATACCCGGTGGACAGTGCCGAGGGCGAGCGGGCACTGCGCCACCTCGACCTCTACCGGATCAACCACGTCTCCGAGCTGAGGGGGCTCGGATGGGAGGAGTTGATGGACGATCCCACGGCCTTGACCATGGTGGAATGGCCGGAGCGCGCTGCAGACCATTTCCCTGACCACGCCATGGTGCTGCGTATTGAGCGCCAACCGGATGGACTTCGCATCGCGGCTTTGTGGGTGAGGGAATCCGTGTAAATTCACTGCCGACCCTCAAGACCTGCCGTGGAAACCAAGGAACGCATACGCCGGCTCGCCTTCCAGGCCGCCCTTTCTCCCCAGGAAGAGCTGTTGGCCGTTCCCAACGGGGAGCAATCCCTCCGCATTGGCATTCCCAAGGAAATCGTCCTGCAGGAGCGTCGGGTTGCGCTCGATCCCGATGCCGTCGGACTGTTGGTGGCCAATGGCCATGAAGTCGTGGTGGAGACGGGGGCCGGAAGGCACGCCCAATTCTCCGATGCGGACTACAGCGAAGCCGGGGCGCGCATCGCGCCGGATGCCCGTACCGTCTACGAGAACGACATCATCCTGAAGGTGGCCCCTCCGCAGGAGGAGGAGTTGGAATTCATGCGGGACAAGCAGACCATTTTCAGTGGACTGCAGCTCGCGACCCATCCCGAGACCACCATCGAGAAGATGATGGACCGGAAGATCACGGCCGTGGCCTGGGACTTCATGCGCGATCGCACGGGCATCTTCCCGCTGGTTCGGGCGATGGGAGAGATCGCCGGCACGACGAGCATCCTCATTGCGGCCGAATACCTCGCACATCCCATCTATGGCGATGGATCCATGATGGGCGGCATGACCGGGGTGGCGCCTTCCGAGGTGGTCATCATCGGGGCCGGAACGGTGGGAGAATTCGCGACCCGCGCCGCCATCGGGCTGGGCGCTTCAGTGCGCGTCTTCGATTCCAACCCCTATCGCCTCCGCCGCCTGCGCGGTGAAATCGGTGGCCGGCTGTGGACCAGCACCCTGCACCCCAAGGTCCTCAAGGAATCCCTGCACGAGGCCAACGTGGTCATCGGTGCGGTTCGTCCCCACCAGGGGCGCACGCCCATGATCGTGACGGAGGACATGGTCCGCGACATGAAGGAGGGGTCGATCATCGTGGACGTGAGCATCGACAGCGGAGGCTGCTTCGAAACGTCCCGCCTCACCAACCACGAGGACCCGGTCTTCGTCGAGCACGGCGTGACCCATTACGGCGTGACCAACATCCCGAGCCGCGTGCCCCGGACGGCGAGCCTGGCCCTGTCCAACCAGCTGGGGCCGCTCCTGCAGCGGGTCGGGGAATGCGGGGGCATCGACCGCGACATCGAGATGAACCCCATGATCCGCAGTGGCCTGTACCTCTACCGCGGCAACGTGGTCAACCGCGACCTCGCGGAAGCCTTCGGCTGGCCCTTCAAGGACCTCAACCTCTTGCTGGCCGCCCTCGACTGAGGGCCTTTCAGCCGCCGACCCTTTTTCTGATCTCGTGCAGTTTGAGCAGGGCCTCCACCGGGGTCAGCTGGTCGATGTCAAGCCCGAGCAGGTCTTCCTTGATGTCCTCGAGTACGGGATCGTCGAGCTGGAAGAAGCTCATCTGCATTCCATCCTGAACTTCGGTCTGCACGGTGTCACCGGCGCCCGGGGCGTCGGTTTTTCGACCGGCCCCTTGGGACTCGAGACCTGTGAGCACTTCCTCGGCCCGGCGGACCAAGGCGGCGGGCATGCCGGCGAGCTTGGCGACGTGGATGCCAAAGCTGTGTTCACTGCCGCCGGGGACGAGCTTCCGCAGGAAAATGACCTTTCCGTCGCGCTGTTCCACGCTCACGTTGGCATTGTGGATGCGCGCGAACCGTTCGGCCATACGGTTGAGCTCGTGGTAATGCGTGGCAAAGAGCGTCTTGGCCCGGCTTTTCGGGTGTTCGTGAAGGAATTCCGCGATGGCCCAGGCAATGCTGATGCCATCGTAGGTACTGGTTCCCCGGCCGATCTCATCGAGCAGGACCAGCGACCGGTCCGACAGGTTGTGCAGGATGGAGGCCGTCTCGTTCATCTCCACCATGAAGGTGGATTCGCCGGCACTCAGGTTGTCCGATGCCCCTACCCGCGTGAAGACCTTGTCCACGACCCCCATGCGCACCGAACGGGCCGGCACATAGCACCCCATTTGCGCCATGAGTGCAATGAGCGCCGTCTGCCGAAGCAGCGCACTCTTACCCGACATGTTGGGACCGGTGATCATCAGGATCTGGCGGTGGTCGCGGTCGAGGGCGACGTCATTGGCCACATAGGACTCCCCATCGGGCAGGCAGCGCTCGATGACCGGGTGCCGGCCCCCGACGATCTCGAGTTCGGTTCCCTCGGTCAGGACGGGGCGGGTGTATCCGTGGTCTTCGGCCAGTGCAGCAAAGCCGAGCAGGAGGTCAAGCCCTGCTACGGCGCGGGCCGTGGCCTGGAGCACCGGCAGGAAGGGGTGGAGGGCGGTGACCAGGTTGGTGAAGGCCTCCCGTTCCACCACATCGAGCCGCTCCTCGGCGTTGAGGATGCGCTGCTCGAGCTCCTTGAGCTCGGGTGTGATGTAGCGCTCGGCCTGGGTCAATGTCTGCTTGCGGATCCACTTCTCGGGCACCTTGTCCTTGTGGGCGTGCCGCACCTCCAGGTAGTACCCGAAGACGTTGTTGAAGGCGACCTTGAGGGAGGAGATGCCGGTGGCCTCCATTTCGCGCTGGCGAATGCCCTCCAGCTTGGACTTGCCATTGTCGCGGAGGTCCCTGAGTTCATCGAGTTCCGCCACGACACCCGACGCGATCGCGGGGCCCTTTCCGAGGACGCCGGGAGGGTCTTCCGTGAGTTCGTGGCGCAACCTTTCCAACGCTGCATCGGCAGGGTCGAGACGCCCTGCCCACCGGCCGATGACCGGGTCGTCTGAGCTGTCCACAACGAGGCGCAGTGCTTCCACAGCGGTCAAGGCCCGCCGCAAGCGGTCCAGCTCGGCTGGTGAGATGCGCACCGCAGCCGTCTTGGCCAGCATGCGCTCGAGGTCACCGATCCGTGCCAATTCCGCGATGAGGTCCGCCCGCATCTCGGGCTGCTCGAGGAAGGCGGCCACAGCCTCGTGCCGTTTCACGATGCCTTCCGTATCGCAGAGCGGCTGAGCAATCCATCGGCGCAGCATCCGGGCACCCATCGGCGTTGCGGACCGGTCCAGGATGTCCACCAGCGCCACCCCTTCCGGGTGGGTGGGGGCGAGCAGTTCGAGGTTGCGGATGGTGAAACCGTCCATGGCCACGTTGCGGCCCCATTCCACACGCCCGAGGGAGGCGATGTGGGCCAGCCGGTCGTGCTTGGTGGTGCCCACGTAGTGCAATGCTGCTCCGGCGGCGATGACCGCCAACGGTTGGCCGTCGAGCCCGAAACCCTTGAGACCCTGGGTTCCGAAATGTCCCTCCAGTGTTTCCCGGGCGAAATCCAATTGCCAGACCCAGTCGTCCAGGGGGAAGCGGTAGCCGGTCAGATCCAGCGATTGGGGCTCTCCGTGGCGCAGGTGAAGGGTCTCCTTAGGGCGGAAGGTCCGCAACAGCGGAGCGATTTCCTCGGGTGCACCTTCACCGGCGAGGAATTCACCCGTTGACACGTCGAGGAAGGCCACACCGGCGCGTTCGCGCTGGTTCCGCCCGCGCCCCTCCATGACGACATGGACGGCGGCGAGCCAATTGTTCTCCCGCGCTTCGAGCACCTGGTCGTTCAGGGCGACCCCCGGCGTCACCATTTCGGTCACGCCGCGTTTGACGATGGTCTTGGCGGTCTTCGGGTCCTCCAGCTGGTCGCAGACGGCGACGCGGTGTCCGGCGCGCACCAGCTTGGGCAGGTAGTTCTCCAGTGCGTGGTGCGGGAACCCCGCGAGCTCCACTTCCGCCGCCGCACCGTTCTTGCGGGCGGTCAGCACGATGTTCAGCACCTTGGCCGCCGTGATGGCATCCTGACCAAAGGTCTCGTAGAAGTCGCCGACCCGGAAAAGCAGGAGGGCGTCGGGGTGCTGGGCCTTGACGCGGTTGTACTGCGCCATCAGGGGCGTCTCCTTGGCCCCCTTCTTCTTGGTTGCTGTGGCCCCGGCCTTCGCCATGGGCTGGTCAGGATGCGACCTTCAGCCGGCCTTGGTCACTGTCGTCAAATCGTTTCCGGGCGTATTCACCCGTTACCCTCAGCGCATCCACGTTCTCCTTGCCGGGCAATTCGAACATGGCGTCGCTGAGCACGGCCTCGCAGATGCTCCGCAATCCGCGGGCACCGAGCTTGAACTCCACGGCCTTCTCGACGATGAAATCCAGGGCGTCCGCATCGAACTGCAGGTCGATGCCGTCCAGCTCGAACAACCGTTGATACTGTTTGATCAAGGCGTTCTTGGGTTCGGTCAGGATGCGGCGCAGGGCCCCCGGATCGAGTGGGTCGAGGTGGGTCAGCACGGGGAAGCGGCCAATCAATTCCGGGATGAGCCCGAAGCTGCGCAGGTCGGCAGGCGCGATGGCCGACAACAAGGATTCCGGCCGGGCATCCGCTCCGGTATTGAAGCCGATGCTCGAAGTGGCGATGCGGCGTTCGATGTGCTGGTCGATGCCGCTGAAGGCCCCACCACAGATGAACAGGATGTTCCGCGTATCGATGGTGATCAGCTTCTGCTCCGGATGCTTGCGTCCCCCTTGGGGTGGAACGTTGACCTCCGCACCCTCGAGCAACTTGAGCAGGGCCTGCTGGACCCCCTCACCGCTGACATCGCGGGTGATGGAGGGGTTGTCGCTCTTGCGGGCAATCTTATCGATCTCGTCGATGAAGACGATGCCGCGTTGCGCCTTCGCCACATCGTAGTCGGCGGATTGCAACAGTCGGGACAATACGCTTTCCACGTCTTCACCCACGTATCCCGCCTCCGTCAGGATGGTGGCATCCGCAATGCAGAACGGCACCTTGAGCAGGCGCGCGATGCTGCGGGCGAGCAGGGTCTTGCCCGTGCCGGTCTCACCCACGAGGACAATGTTGGACTTCTCGATTTCAACCTCTCCATTAGTGGAGGGGTGGGCGAGCCGC
>CALKUW010000012.1 GCA_937996585.1 uncultured Flavobacteriales bacterium | reverse complement strand
GAATTCCAGCTGCTTGTCACAACCGGTGGTCGCGAGGGCCAGTCCGATGGCCAATGCGGCGATCCGCAGGGAAGGGGTGTTGAAGCGCTTCATCGTGGATCAGAATTGGAGGTTGACACCGAGGGTGAAGGCCCGCTCCTGCGGAGGCGTCAGATAGGTGACGTTCGGGCTCATGTTCCGGTCCTGGGCGTTTTCGAAGTCGCGGACGACTTCGGGGTCGAGTCCCGGGAAATTGGTGATGGTGAAGAGGTTGGTCACGCTCGCATTGACCCGCATGTTGCGGATGGCGTGCTTGCCCTCGCCGATCTGGGGAATGGTGTAGCCCAGGGTCAGGTTGCGGAGGCGCAGGTAGCTCGCGTCGAACACGAACAGGCTGGTGTTCCACCACGGGAATCCGCTGGGCAGGCCGTAGGTGGTTTCGTCCAGCGTCAGGCGGGGGAAGGTGGCCTCGTCACCGGGCTGGCGCCAGCGGTCGAGGATCTCGGTCCGCATATTCCAGCTGGTCACCACGCCGAGCTGGCGCTTGGACGAGCTGTCGAAGATCTTGGCGCCGTAGCTGAAGGTGGCCAGGGCCCGCAGGTCCCAGTTCTTCCAGCGGAAGGTGTTGGTCATGCCGCCCACGAAGTCGGGGAGGCCGTCGCCCACATACTTGCGCTCGTTGTTGTCGTAGTCGAAGGTCTCGTTGCCGGCGCGATCGAGGTAGACCGGAAGGCCCGTCTCGCTGTCCACGTGGGAGAACTCCATGAGGTAGAAGCTGCCGACGGGGCTGCCCGGGATGACCCGACTGTCATTCGTGCCGCCGCTGACGGCGTCCGGCGTGTAGTCGCCGATGTCCTGCAGCTCGTTGTAGTTCCGTGCGAAGTTCAACTCGGTGGTCCACTGGAATTCGCCGATCAGGTTGCGGCTCTTGATGGAGAGCTCGACACCGCGGTTGAGGATGGTCGCCACGTTGTCCCAACGGTTGGTGAAACCTGTGCTCGGCGGAGTGGAGACGTTCATGATGACATCCTGGGACAGCTTGTTGTAGTAGGCGAGTTCCGTGGTCACCCGGTCATTCCAGAAGCCCAGCTCGATGGAGGCGTCCACCGTGCGGCTCGTTTCCCAGCGCAGGTTCGGGTTGGCGGGCTGCAGGGGGAAGAGGATGGGCTGCCCGTTGTAGAAGATGCCATTGTCCGGTGCGCTGTAGGTGCCGAAGCGGGCGTAGTCGGGGAGGGCGGCGTTGCCGGTCTTGCCCCAGCTGGTGCGCGCCTTCATGAAGCTGAGGGTTCCGCTTTCGAACCATGGCTCGTCGCTGATGACCCAGCCGGCACTCAGGGAGGGGAAGAAGCCGTAGCGGTAGTTCCGTCCGAAGCGGCTGGAGCCGTCCACCCGGGCCGTACCCTGGAAGAAGTAGCGGTCCTTGAGCGTGTAGTTGGCGCGTCCGAAGTAGGAGAGGAAGCTGTGCTGGGACGGGTTGTTCACCGTGGTTTGGCCATTGGCGATCTCCAACAGGCTGTCGCTCTCGAAGATGGGTCCGGTGACGTCACCGAAGCCGATGCCGTAGCCATAGCTGTCGGTGCGCTGGAACTCCGATCCGGCGAGCAGACCAAGGCTGCTGAACTCCGTCAGGTCCATCTTGTAGTCGGCGGTGAGGCTGTAGTTCCAGTTGAGAACGTAGTTGGCGTAGCGGTTCGCATTGCCCAGGTCACTCGTCAGGAAGATGCTCGGGGGGTTGTAGATGTCCTCCCGGACGTGCATGTAGTCGAATCCGCCGGAGCCCTTGATGAACAGGTTGTCCATCGGGTTCAGCACAAGACTGGCGTTGTTGATGGAACGGTTCTCCGTGGTGATCCACGTCTTGCTCTCGCGGACGGCGACGGGGTTCTTCGTTCCGCCCCATTCGTCCTGGTAGAGGTAGTAATCACCGGGCAGGCCGTTGACCGTGCCGTCGGCGTTGAACAGGGTGTCCGTGCGGTAGACGGGGTAATAGGGCAGGGCGTTGGACATGGCGTCACCGAGGCCACCGGACCAGGCGGCGTCAATGCGGTTGTTGATGCCCTGGCTGAGGCTGGACGAGACCATGATCTTGGCCCAGTCGACCGGCTCGAAGTCGGCGTTCAGGCGACCACTGACGCGCTCATAGCTGTTGCCGATCAGGTAGCTCCCGTTGTCGTCATAGCTCACACCGGCATAGACGTTGTGCTTATCACCGCCCTTGCGGACGCCGAAGCTGTAGTTGTGCTTGACCCCGGTACCGATGGTCTCATTGACCCAGTCGGTATCGGTCATCATGGCCTCCTCGAAGGCCCGCTTGCGCGCCTCGGGGCTGTCCCCGGCGGAGGTGAAGCCCGGCAGCCACACGTATCCTGTGCCGCCGTCGTTCTCCCAGGCCTCCTGGCGCAAGGTCAGGTACTGCTCGGTGTTGAGCATGTTGGGCAGCGAAGCCGGGGTGGACAGGCCCATGGAGGAGCTGAACTCGTAGCTGGTTCCAGACTTGCCCCGTTTGGTGGTGATGAGGATGACTCCATTGGCACCGCGAGAACCATAGATGCCGGTGGCCGCTGCATCCTTGAGGATCTCCACCGACTCGATGTCGTTGGGGTTGATGGTGGCCAGCGGGTTGTTGTTCATGGCCCCGCTGTTGCCACGAAGGAAGTAGTTCTGCGTGATCGGAATGCCGTCCACCACGTAAAGCGGGTCGCCGGCGGCAGACACGGAGGCCACACCCCGGACACGAATCAGACTGCCCGCGCCGGCCACGCCGGAG
>CALKUW010000011.1 GCA_937996585.1 uncultured Flavobacteriales bacterium | reverse complement strand
TCGAGCCAGCCTGGAATGGTGTCGAGGAGGAGGGTGTCGGAGGCGAGGTCGATGCCCACGTTGGGTCGTCGGGTGCCGCTGTTGATCATGGCCGCGTGCTTCCGGTCGCCAAGGTTGTAGTTGAACACGAAATGCGTGGCCGGGTAGCGAAAGGTCACCTCCCAACGACTTTCATCCAGTTTCTGCATTGGCAGGCCCAGCTCGGATTCGCCTTCGATGTAAGGGTAGATGCACAAGTGGAGCGCAGCGTCGTCCTCCAGGTCGGGACAGTGCACCTGCACTGAGACCTCGTGGTTGGGGAATGCGGAGGGCTCCAGCGTGTGGTGGGTGTATTCATCTTCAATTGGGCTCCATGGCAGAAAGTCTGAATCCGTCAGCAAGGCAAAGCCCAGTAGGGGAATGGCACCGATCCAGCCTGCCAGTCTGTCTTTTTTGATGCCGAAGAAGACCCATTGCAAAGCCAATCCCGCCACGATGATGCCATTGAGCACCAACAACCCCCCGATGAACATCCATGACTGAGGGTCTTCCACCGCTTTCTGCGACGTGAAGATCATCGGTGTCATGGCCAAAGCGCCCAGCGCAAGCAGTCCTGCAGCTCCCCACGCGAGGGAGGTGCACAGGAGCCAGAAGAGCAGGAGTTTTCGGTTCTTCATGGGGATTGTGGTCAATGGCTGTTTTGCAATTTGACCATTTTCTAGTGCAACCTTGGTCACGTTGGTTGGGTCTCTGTTTCAAGAACTTGCATTGAAACCCGCAGGAATGTTTTTCATGAAACCCAGTACCGACTGTTCCCGTGAGGAGGTCGCAGGCGCCGTTCAGGACACCCATGCCGTCATCATCGATTGCCGTACGCCCGGCGAAACCGCTGACGGAACCGTGACGGGCGCGATCCAGATGGATTGGCTGGCCGGAGCGTGGACGGAGAAAGCCATCGCCGGACTCGACCCGTCCAAGAGCTACTACCTCTACTGCCGCAGCGGCAACCGCAGTGGGCAGGCGGCGAAGCTGCTCCGCGATAAAGGATTCGACTCCGTGTTCAACGCGGGTGCCTACGGTTCACTCGAGGGTATCTGATTCCGAGGCTTTCTGCTCGGCTTCCTGGAGCTCGGCCTCCATGGTGGCGACTTCTTGTTCCATCGTTTCGAGCTCTGCCTCGAGCTGACTCTGAGGGTCTTCCGTGCTGATGCTGAGGGCAACCGGGTCGAACGCCCGGTTCCTCAAGGCCTGATAGGCGGGAAAGGCAAGGGACACGATCACCGTCCATCCAAAGAAGAAGACAAGGGCCCGGTTCAGCACGTCCTGTACCTCCGGCCAACCGCCCTGGCGCCATTGCGGGAAAAGGGCGGGAACCAGTGCCAGCAGGGTGCCCAGGCACAGCAGGTTGGTGGCCAGCACGGCGAGCCGGTTCGGTGTCCAGCCCCACTCGAGCAGGCGGCTTCCGATGGCCAGGATGGCCACGCCGTCGGCGATGATTCCGAGCACCACGAGGACAGCTACGAGGGCCCTTCCCAATCGGGTTTCGCTGTCCTTGAGGGCTGAATTGAGCAACACCAGTCCGATCACGGCACCGAGCAGCAGATTGAATACGAGCAGTTCCTCGCGATCGTGACTCAGCGTTTCGAGTCCCTTGGCGAGGTAAGTCAGCAGGAAGCCACTTTCCAAGAGGACGAACAGCGGGATGAAGAGGCCGGCGATGATGGGGAGTACCTTCTTGAGCGCATCAGGCTGGCGGAGCCAAACGTGGTGGGCAAAAGCGAGCGCACTGGCCCCACCCCAGCTCATGAGGTGCACCGCGATGGGAACGGTGTCGAGTTCGAGCATTTCCGCCATCACCACGGTCAGGCCGGTGAACAGGCCGCCTGCGCCCACGATGAGCGCCGTGTAGAGGCCGACCTGCAATACGTTGCGCAGGAAGGTGACCCGCGATTCGCCCGTTCGCCGGCACCACACGGCGCCGGTGAGGCCCAGGAGCAGCAGCGGGGTGTGGAACAGCATCAGGTCGCGGGCCTGCAGGCCGAGTTTGGCTTGCTCGATGACGTCGGTATCGGTGTCTGAAGCCACCATATCCAGCACGTAGGAGGAAGGCCAGCCCTTGAAGAAGTGGTGGAAGCCGACGACGATGAGGGTGGTCAGGATGGCCGCTCCGATGGCCCACATCGCGCCTCGCTTCAACCGGGCATCCGCATGCCACGTGTGCCATCCCATCAATGGCAAGGTGGCCAGCAGGCCGAACCACGGCATGGCCCAGGAGGGGTCGAATCCGCCATCCCGCCAATACTGCATCCAGAAGGGCAGCGCGATCAGCGTGCCGACTGCCAGTGGAAAGGTGAAGGGAAATGCAGAGGAGGTCGGACCTTCCTTTGTCACGCCGTCGGCTGCCATCCGGGCTTCCCATGTCGCCCGGACCGCGGGGGACAGGTCGGCCTCGTCAAGCCATCGGCGAAACGACCCTGGGTGTTCCCGGTAAAGCGTCTCCAAGACGTCCCAATCCGTGTCCTTCATCTTTGACAAGGTCGTGACTGTCCAGGAAACATCCGATGTCCACCGGGACAGTGGCTCTTCATCTCGCCCAAGCAGGACATCAGAAGGGAAGAGAGATTCAGGGTCAGTCGCAGTCGGCCGGGTCGACGCCTTCGCGGTGGAGGACATTCTGCATCCCCGTGGCTTGGGTGATGGTGGCCTTCAGTCCGCTGCAGGAGGGTTCGAGCAGGCCGCGCAATTCATTGCCGAAGTGAAGGTCGATGACCACGGTGTCGCCTACCATGTGCCAGGGATTCGGGGTGGGCAAGGCATCTTCAATGCCGCCGAAGGTTCCGTCGACGGAATAGATGGTATATCGCAGGTCTTCGGTGAATTCGTAGAGCGTATTGCTTTCAAACCCCTCCGGGTGCCAGCGTCCGATGAGGGAGAAGGGGACCTCTGAGCAGGTCGTGCCGAAGGCACCGAGCAGGACGAGTACGTCCGACACGTTGACGGCATCGTCCCCATTGATGTCGGCCGGGCAGTTGGTACATGAAGGCCACGCGCAAGAGCCGTCGTCCACGACCGCGCTCGGGTCGAAATTGTCGGCTTCGGCGTAGGTGCACCCCGCGGCCCATGCATCGGGCCAGGCGCAGGACTCCGGAGGGAAGGTGCAGGAGCCGTCCTCGAAGGCGGCCCCGGGGTCGTAATTGCAGGCTTGTGGATAGGTGCACCCGCCGTATTCGACGACGATGCAGGGTCCGTCCTCCCAGGAGGTGACGCCTCCCCAGTTGATGGCCTCACAGGAATTGGAGTAGGTCACCCCATCGCATCCGCAGACCGGCTCGAAAACGGCCGGACAACCGACGGAAGGGTCGATCAGGTTCGGGTCCACGCAGAGGGCGGGGCCGCTCACATCGACGCCGATGCTTCCGCCGAGGGTCCAGCTGCCCTGGAAGGTGCCGGGGATGATCTCCGTCTCCTCCCATACGAGGTAGTCCTCCACCAGGCAGGCCCAGGGATAGGGGCTGCCGTTGTGGAAGACCGAGTCGTTGGTGTGCAGGACCGAGACGAACAGGGTGTCCGTCAGGGGGAGGTTGAAACTGAAGCTCACATGGCTCTCATTGACCAGCGTAGCTTCATGCAATACGTTTCCTTGGGAGTCGGTGAATTCCCATTCGAGGACATTGGTTGCTGGAGGCCAGGTCAAGTAGGGGCCGGGATGGTAAATGCTGATGATGTCCGGCTGTGAGCACACATTGCACACGAGCCCCATGAGGTCGCAATCGACGGACGTGGTGACCTGGGCTTCGGCCGGCACGTTGAAGCCCAGCATGCCGACGAGCACTGTCATGAGTGCGGAAGGAAGGAGACGGTTTGATCTGCGTGGTGTCATGGCTCGAAAATCGGGGTGAGCGGTCAGTTCACGCTCACGCCAAGGGGTGAAATCAATGCGGATTCGACCTGTGCACGGCGACAAGTGATTCCTTAAAATACTGATTTCCAACGAATGGTCATTCCTGGTCCGTTGACGCCTTCATGGCGGCGTGCAACAGGGCCATCTTTTTGTATTTCGTTTCCTGAATGTCGAAGTAGCCGTACATGCGGCGGAGGGAGGACCCGACGCCATCGATGCTGAGGTGGGCCCGCTCAGCCAGATTCCGGTTGGTGATGGCCGGATCCTCGAGCAGGATGTTGAGCACGTTCCAATCCGTGTCATTGAGCGGTCGGCCCAACATCTGGTCCAGCCGCGCCCGGTTGAGTTCGAGGGCGGGGGTCTCCAGGATGACGGTCTGCCCGCTCGATCGGTGCAGTGCGTCGATCTGGCCCATCAGCTCCGCCCTCCGGCTGCGGTGGAGACGGCGCATGCGCACCATGGCCGCGATGAACAGGCCTATGACCACCACGAAGCCCAACGCCAGGCCCAGCAGCGTCTTGAGTTGTTTGACCTCTTGGCGGTTTCGCTCCTGCTCGCCTTCCCAATGGACGGCTTGAATTTGGCGCTCGACGTCTTTCTCATAGGCGGCCCTCAGGACGGCGAACCGGGCCTTTTCCGCCTGGAGGCTGTCGTCGTGGAGGGCATAGGACTCGTGCATCTCCAAGGCCGTCTCCGCATGCCCCAGCTGTTTGTGGGCTTCGTACAGCAGCCGAAACAGGTCCCGCCGGGTTTCGTGGTTGGCTCCGTCCAGCATTTCATTCTGGATGTCCTCCACCATCCCGAGGGCCTGTTGAGGGTCTGAGGGCAACGTCAGCTCGGCCATGCCCAGGATGCAGTCGAGTTCATCGCTTCTCGAACCGAGCTCACGGCTCATTCTGGCGCAGGTCCTCCAGTGTGCCATGGCGTCATCCGGCCGGCCTTGCGCCTTGCGCAGTTCGGCGATGTTGGCATGGCACCCCATCAAGTAGAATCCCTGTCCTTCCCGCTCTAGGATGGTGAGTGCGGAGGCATACAGGGAGTCTGCTCGTGCATGGTCCTCCATCTGGTAGGCGCACCACCCCATGTTCAGGTCCAGGAGTCCCGGGAAATACGCGCGCTCCGGCTCCACCGTCGTCAGTCCGGCCTGCACCTGCTCAAACTGGTCCATGGCCAGTTCGTTGTGGCCGATGATCATGAAGATGTTGCCCAAGGCCATGCGCATGCGTTGTGCCCTGCCCGAATCCCCCGCCATCGAATAGAGACCGAGGGCCCGGTTGAAGTGGCGGGTGGCTTCCACGTATTCATTGCGTCGGACGTGGACGTTGCCTCGATTGCCGTATACGGTGCCGAGCCGAACGGAATCGCCCAGGGCAACGGCGATGTCTTCCGCATGATCGAAGGCAGCGAAGGCTTCTGCGTTGCGGCCGAGGATTTGACTCAAGGTGCCGATGCGGTTGTGAGCAGAGTACAACTCGATCGGCAAGTCATGGCGTTCGGCCAGCGCCCGCATCTCCTCCAGATAGAAGAGGACCGTGTCCGGGTACGTCTGGTGAAAGGTGATGTGCAGGTCCTTGGCGGTCTGCAGGCGCTCCTCCACTGTGCGCGTGGTGTCGTTCCACGCCTCGACCAACGGAGACAGCTCATCCTGTGCTTGGGCGGTTCCCCAGAGAAGAACAGCAAGAAGACAAATGATGGACCTGATCATGCGATGTTGAAAGGAGTGGGGGACAGCCCTTTCATGGACGAATGTATGGTGCGACGGGTTGCACGTGCACGGGCCGTCTTCGTCCGCTGAAGTAGATTCGGGGCATGGCCACTGGATTCTTTGCGCTGCTGGACGACATCGCCCTCATCATGGACGATGTGGCCGTTATGACCAAGGTCGCCGGCAAGAAGACGGCCGGTATCCTGGGTGATGACCTCGCCGTGAATGCGGAGAAGGCCGTGGGGTTCAAGGCTTCGCGGGAGCTGCCTGTGCTGTGGGCCATCACCAAGGGGTCCTTCCTCAACAAGCTCATTATCCTGCCCTTGGCTTTTCTGCTGAGCGCCTTCGCGGCTTGGCTCATCGAGCCCATCCTCGTACTCGGCGGCTTCTACCTGTCGTATGAAGGGGTGGAGAAGGTGGTGCACCACCTCGGCCCGCACCGGCCCGCCAAGCACAAGGGGGTGAAGGTCGAGGTCGATGAGAAGGCGCGGGTGCGCTCGGCCATCCTGGTGGACTTCATCCTCTCCGTGGAGATCATCATCCTCGCGCTCAGCACTGCTGTGGAGGCTTCGCTTGTCGTGCAGATCATCACGGTCAGCATCATTGCGCTGTTGGCCACGGTGGGGGTTTACGGGTTGGTCGGCCTCATCGTGCGGATGGACGATGCGGGACTGGTGCTCATGCGCTCAAAGCAGGGTGCCATCCGGCAGCTCGGGAGCCTCATGGTGCGGGGACTGCCGGTCCTTGTCCGCATCATCGGTGCCATCGGTACGGCGGCCCTGATCTTGGTGGCGGGCGGCATTTTCCACCACCACCTGCCGCACGTGCACCATTGGGTGGAGTCCCTGCCCGGGCTGGTGGCGGACACCTTGCTGGGCTTGGTAGGCGGCGGCGTGGTGTTCCTCGTCATCACGTTGGTCAAGCGGTTGATAAAGAAGGAGGGCTGACCTCCGATGTTGGAGAACTGCGGAGGCAGTGGGTGGAGGCGCATGGAATTGCGCCTACTTTGACCTTCAGCAAATCAAAACAAACATGACTGGTTACTACGGTTACGAGCTCAATTGGCTCGGCATTACCCTCGCAGCCCTGATGCCCCTGGTCATCGGTGCCATCTGGTATCACCCCAAGACGTTTGGCACCATCTGGATGAACAGCCTCGGCTTCACCGAAGAGGACCTCAAGAAGGGGAGCATCGCCGCCACCTTCGGGGTGACCTTCCTGATGTCGTTCACGCTGGCCTACTATTTCGCCATGCGGTATCACGGGCATGGGGAGGAGAGCAGCGTGCTGGCCCACGCGGCCTACCACGGCTTCATGACGTTCGGCTATATCGGCATGCCGGTCCTGGTGACCAACTTGCTCTTCGAGCGCCGCAGCTGGTCCGGGATCCTGGTCAATGTGGGCTACTGGTTCCTCGCCGTGATTGCCCTCGTTCTCGTCGTGCACCTGATGCCCGGCGCCGAGATTCCGGAAACGACCTGACGATTCAGCCAAAAGGGGCCAACTCTGCCGCTTTCGCGCAATGAGCAGGGCGGCTGTGGACGTTGGCATGTCATGCCTGTCTCCCGTCCCTTGGCCCTGCTGGGCCTTTTCCTGTTGTTGATCATTGCTGAGCCTGTCCCGGTTGCAGCCCAACATCCTTGCGCTTCGAGCTGTGGTGGGAGTTGTGGTGCCCGGGTCGAAGGCGGAGGAGGGGGGACTCAGGTTTCGGAACGGGCATGTCGCGCCATGTCGGACGCCTTTGTGCGGGACCTCAACCGGATTCGGCGGCGGAGGGGGCTTCCGATCTTCCGCAAGGATGAGGTGATGCTCCGTCGATTGACCGAGCCGCACAACCGCTGGCAGGTGCGCCGCGGCGACATCAGCCATGGGCGGGGCGCCAACACCATGTCGCGCAGGGCAGACCGTGCGGGATTTGGTCGGTCGGCCATGGGGGAGTGTGTGGCCATGAGTACCTACGACCAACCTGATTTCGTGGACCAGTACCGGGGAAGCCCACCGCATTGGCGCATCCTGATGGACCGTGATTTCACGGTCATCGCTGTGTCCACGCTGTACGATCCGACTACCGGGGCCTACTATTCGGCCGTCAACGTCCGGTAAGGGGGCTGCTTCGCAGGAGCGTTGAAAGTGGATTGGCGGTCAGAATGGCCAGGTGAACCCGAGCCAGGGCATCGGGTCCATTCCCTCGTTCTTGTAGCGCAGAAGGAAGCCGTAGTCGGTCAGCCTGTTCTTGCGCTCCTTGTAGCGCCGGATACCGATCATGACCATGCCGGAATCGCCTTCGTCCGCCCAGAAGGGGCTGGCGCCGAGGTAGTTCTCGGTCATGAACCACGCCTGATTGGACAGCTGTACGCTCGCTGCGGCGTAGGCCATGGCTGCCGTTTCACTGCCGCGCGATGCCACTGCTCCTCCGCCGAGGGTCACGTGGGTCTGTTCATCACCGTATGTGGCGTTCAGGAATGGCAGGGTCGTCTGTGCCATTCCGTCTTCCCAGCTGAAGGTCTGAAGGGCGCCGAGGGACGCCCAGATCTTATCGTCCAGCTTGAAGCCGTGCTTGACACTGAATCCGAACCCGCCGAATCCGAGGGACAAGCCGCCCATCAGGCGGTCGGTCGCGGCGTAGGTCACATTGGCCATCGCCCATGAGAGGTGTCCGTAGCCTTCTCCCTTGCGGAGCGTGATGGCGGAGGGGCCGAAGAAGTACCGCGTGGCCTGTGCCGCCCTGCTCGGGTCGTATACACGGTCGGCGACGTCGTCCAGGGCGCCCGATTTGTATTTCTCATCCGTCTGCTGCATCAAGCGGATGTCCGCCTTGGGCAGGATGATGGTGCCGGTTTCCTGGGTTTGGAGGGTGACTTCACGCCCGTCGTCGTTGATGAGGAAGCCGCAGTGGCGCACATCGTTGACCAGGGTCACGCAGTAATACTTGGCGTCACCGGTCTGTGCCAAAGCGCTTAACGCGCTGAAAATCAGAAGCAAGCAGGTTGCTGCAAATCGAATCATGAGGGTAAGATATTCACGATTCCCTCTTTGATGGGCTGACTTTTAACAGTGCTGTTGCCAGAGAAGAGGGTCAGATGCCGAGCCAGAGCGGATAGGCGTTGAGGGAAATCGCCACGAGCAACCAGCACGGATACGGCAGCATGAGCCAACGATGGCGGACCATGTCCGGCTTGGCCCATCCACGGTGCCACAGCCACATGACAATGGCCAACAGGAGGACCAGATCCAGCATGGCCCACCCTGTCAGCCTCGCCCCGAAAAAGAGCGGGTTCCACGCGATGTTGAAGGCCAGGGCCTTGGTGTAGGCGATGGCGAGGATTGGCCTGTCCGTGGCTTCGGTCAACGACCACAGTTTGGCCATGTAGATGGAGAACGTGACCATGATGAGGGTCCAGGCCGCGCCAAAGACCCAGCCGTCCGGGGTCCACGGTGCGCGGGCGAGCGTCTGGTACCACTCCGAACTGACGCCCGGGCCGGTGAACCGGGCACCGATGGCGAGCCCCCCGAAGTTGAGGGCGAGAAAAACGAGGAAGGGAAGGGCTTGGCGCATCAGGCGTCTTGGGCGGTGAAGATGAAGGTGAGGGTGCCGCCTTGGAGCAGCTGGGCGGCGGCGATGCGGTGACCTTGCACGGGTGCACCGTTCCATTCGATCCGGTCGACACGGGCGTGGCCCGGGGCATTGCCTTCGGTGCGAATGCGGAGGGTGCGGCCGGAGCCGACCCGAACATCGGCGGCGCGGACGGCGGGGCTGCCGAGTTCGTACCACCCTGACCCCGGGGCGACCGGATAGAATCCCAGCGCGCTGAAGAGGTACCAGGCCGACATCTGGCCGGCGTCGTCGTTGCCGCAGAGGCCGTTGACATCCGGACCGTACATGGTCTCGCAGATCACGCGGACCTGCTCCTGTGTGCGGTCGGGACGGCCTGCCGCATTGTAGAGGTAGGCGATGTGGTGGCCGGGCTCGTTGCCGTGGACGTAGTTGCCGATGATGCCGTCGCGGGAGATATCCTCGGTGTGGGCGAAGAACCGGTCGTCGAGTTCCATGGTGAAGAGTTCGTCAAGGTGGGCGACGAAGGCCTCGGGACCGCCGTGCCAGGCGATCATCGAGTCGACGGCATGCGGGACGTAGAGCCCGTAATTCCAGGCGTTGCCTTCGATGAAGCCCTGGCCGTGGGTGTTCATGGGGTCGAAGTCCTCCCGGAAGGTGCCGTCGGCGAGTTTGGGCCGCATGAAGCCGACCGAGGCATCCCAATGGGCGCGGTACCCTTCGGCGCGCCGGTCGAATCTGGCGGCGAGGTCGTCGCGGTCGGCGGCCTCGGCGAGGCGGGCGATGCACCAATCGTCGTAGGCGATTTCGAGTGTCTTTGACACGGAGCTGTGGCTGAGCTCGTCGGGGAAATAGCCGTGGTCGAGGTAGGATCCGAGGCCGTCGAAATGGCGGACGCTCGCGGTGGCGGTGGCGGCGTCGAGGGCCCGGTCAAGCGGGAATCCCGGTACGGCGTGGGCTTGTGCGTCGGCGAGCACGGAGACGGCGTGGTAGCCGATCATGCACCAGTTCTCGTTGGCATGGTGGCTCCAGATGGGCAGCATGCCGTGGACGCTCTGGTCGGCGTGGGCGAGCATGCTCTCGATGAGGTC
This sequence comes from uncultured Flavobacteriales bacterium, assembly GCA_937996585.1. GTDB lineage: Bacteria > Bacteroidota > Bacteroidia > Flavobacteriales_D > Sanyastnellaceae > UBA8752. The sequence goes on along the minus strand of CALKUW010000011.1, from coordinate 1,132 downwards.
GGCCGCCCTGTCGGGTTGGGTCAGGTTGATCCATGGATGCAGGGCGCGGTAGGTGTCCCAGAGGGAGAAAACGGTGTGGTTGGTGAATCCTTCCGCGGTGTGGATGTTCTGGTCCAGGCCGCGGTACCGGCCGTCGACGTCCTGGTACAGCACCGGGCTGAGCATGCTGTGGTAGAGCGCGGTGTGGAAGGTGGTCATGTCCTCTTCCCGCAGCGGTTCGATGCGTGCCACGGCGAGGGCCTCGTTCCAGGCGGCCCGGGCTTCGGTGCGGGTCCGGTCGAACCGGTCGGTTGGGGCCTCGGCTTCGAGGTTGGCGAGGGCGCCGCGGGTATCGACGGCGGAGAGGCCGACGCGCACACCGAGGGAGGCACCGGCCGGGAGGTCGCCGAAGTCGAACCAGCAGCGCAGGTCACGGCCCGCCATCTCGGGAAAGCCGTGGCCCTCATTGAAGCGGCGGTAGAAGCCGTTGTAGGTGAGGGGTTGTCCTTTTTCGCAGCCGAAGTCGACGATGGGGCGGTCGAAGCGCAGCGCGAAATGGACGAGGCGGGTCCGCCCCCATCCGGTGGTCTGCCGGTAGCCGACGACGGTGCTGTCGTCCTCCACGCGGACGAAGGTCCAGACGTTTTTGTCGGGGTGGTGGTAGATGTTGTAGGCGAGGTCGACGGCGAGGTGGGCGCGTCCGCCGTTCTTGAAGGTGTAGCGGTGCTGGCCGGTGCGCGGGGAGGCGGTGAGTTCGGCGAGGACGCCGTAGCGCTCCAGCTCCACGCGGTAGTAGCCGGGTTCGGCGCCTTCGGCGTCGTGGGAGAAGGGGCTGCCGAACTGCGGGCCGCCCCGCCCGTCGGAGGCCAGGTCCGGGCGACCGACGGTGGGCATGACCAGCAGGTCGCCCAGGTCGCTGTGGCCCGTGCCGCTGAAGGCGGTGTGGGCGAAGCCGAGGATGGTCGAGTCGCCGTACTGGTAGCCCGCGCAGTAGCGGTAGGTCTCCGGATTGTAGCGGCCGTCAGGGGCGCTGTACGGTTCGAATCGGGTCTGCGGCGTGAGCTGCACCATGCCGAAGGGAACGGTGGCGCCGGGGTAGGTGTGGCCCATGCGGTCCGTACCGATGAAGGGGTCGACCCATTGTGCCGGATCC
>CALKUW010000010.1 GCA_937996585.1 uncultured Flavobacteriales bacterium | reverse complement strand
AAGCGTTGTTGATGCCGATGTGCAGGACATCCCCCACGAGGCACATGGACTCGGACGCAAAGGCCGGTCCCTCGCCTGAAGCAGCCTGCCAATCGGCTTGCCAAGAAAGGTCTTCCGCATCCAAGGCGACGAGGAAAGCATCAAAATCCACAGAACCGAACGTTTCGGGATCGTAGTCCCCGCGCGTTACATACAGTCGGTCACCCGCTTCGAACAGGCTGCGTGCGCCCTGCAACGGCTGGCTGGCGAGAATGCTGCCATCGTACGCATCCAACCGATACACCGTGTCTTCAGCCGACACAAACAGATCTCCGGCCTCGGACAGGATCATGTCCGTGGTGTAGGCATGGCCATTGAAGACACGCAACGTCTCAAATTCAAGCGTCTCCGCATCGAGGTTGACCATGCCGACCCTGGGCGCCTCGAGTACCTCACCGGAGTAGAAGTCTTGCGCCCCTTCGCAGAGTACATAGGCGCGGTCGCCCTGCGCAGCGCCATGCAGGACCAAACCCAGACCGAGGAGAGACAGAACAGAGAACCGGAGTGAGGCAACATTCTTCATGGAGAAGCGTATTCTTTGAGGTCCCGAAAGTACTCCGAGACACGGGCCATTCAACCCTTTGGGTCACGAAGCGTTGTTACTTTCAGACCGACATGACCCGCATCTCCATTTTGTTCCCCACCACGCTGCTCCTCCTCACCGGGTGCACGCCTGATGACGTGCGGTTTGAGGACAACCCAGTCCCCCACTACGACGGGGTCCCCACCGTGGTGGTGGACGCTTACTTGACCCGGGCATACATCGACCTGATCGGGCGGGAACCGCTGACCGGTGAATTGGAGCAAGACAGGGCTGCCCTCCGCGCCGGGGATCTCAACGAGGCCGCCCGGCTGGAGATGGTCGATCGACTCATGGGGGGCGACCCGAACTACCTCGACGTCCACGACCGCAAAGTCTTCGATGACCTCTCGGGCCGGTTCCTCAACGGATCCAGCCTCGAAGCCCTCACGAGCGAAATGGAATTCCAGCGCTATCTCGCTGAGCAAGACTCCCTTGCCGGAGGCAACGCGTACCTCTTCTTCAACCAGCTGGCGGACCGGCTGGAACGCGTGGTCCTCTCCGTCGACGCGTTCAGGACCGGCACCATCGATTGGCCCGAGGTGAACCGCAGGTTCTGTGACAACTCGTTCTACGACGAGATCAACATGAACAGCTTCAACTTCATCTACGCGGCCTTTGACGACCTCTACGGCCGAACCCCGACCGAAGCAGAATTCGAACAAGCCTACTCTGCCGTAGAGCTCGGCTCGCCCGCCCTGCTGTTTGGGGAAGTCATCACCAACAAGGAAGACGTCCTCCAAGTCATGGTCCGCGATGCGGAGTTCGACGAAGGCGCCATCCGCTGGTGGGGCGAAAAACTGCTCGTACGACCGATTACCGGCGCCGAAATGGTCGCCTGGCGGGATGTTGTCGGGCCTTCGGTGGACATCCGGCAGCTTCAGCGATTGCTCATCTCCTCTGACGAATACGCCGATTTCGAATGACCCGAGTGATTCTGACAATGCGCGGCACTTTCGTGGCCCTGACCGGTTCCATCCTCCTGCTGATTGCGGGATGTACGGCGGAGCCCGATGTGACCTATGGACTCCAGCCATTGGAATTGGATGCCTCCAACGCCGAAAAGGACCGGGTCAAGTCCATCGACCAGTGGATCACCATCCTATATGCCGACCTCTTCGGTGAAGCCCTCGGCAGCGCCGAGCTGTTCGAAGTGAAGCAGGCCTTCTTCAGCGTTGGCGACCAGGACATTGCACGCGCCACGCTGGTGTCCAACTTCATGCAGGACGCCAATGTCCAGCTCCCGGACGCCGGAGTGATGGTGCAGGATCCCGATGGCTTCATCAACGACACCTATGTCCGCTTCCTCGTCCGTTATCCCACCGAAGCCGAACGGACTTGGATGCGGAACTACCTCGCCTCGAACCCGACGATGACCCCCGAACTCGTGTACACGGCCTTCGCCCTCAGCGAGGAATACCTGCACTACTGATGAAGAGAAGGACCTTCCTCAAAAAATCCGGCCTGGCGGCCGCCGGTGCCGCCGCCGCCCCGGTCATACTGCCCTCGGGCCGGCTCTTCGCGGCCAGCGGTCGGCGCATGGCAGAACACGTGGTGATGGTCGCCTTCGCGGGCGGCGTGCGCCAGCAGGAGAGCATCCTCCGCCGTTACGTCGACGACAGCCAGGGGGAGCCCTACCCCGGCAACATCATGTACAACCTGCTCGGTGGGGAGCCCCCGGTGGCCAAGATTGTCTACGGTACCGGGGTGGGTGGCATCACGCCGATTCCGGCCGTCATGCCCACGCCCCTCGAACAGTTCGGCACCACCTTCGCCGAGGTGTCCGCCTTGAGTGCAGGCCATTTCGGAGGACTCAATTCGCTCGTGCAGGGCGGAACCCCCGGCGGGCAGGGCCTGAAGCAGCGTCCCTTGCAGCCCACGGTGTTCGAATACCTGCGCCGCCACGGGGGCTACAAGGCCACCGACACGTGGTTCGTCGGCAATGGCATCGGCGGGTCACTGCCCCTGCTCAACCACAGTGAACACCCGAATTACGGGGCCGAGTACGCCGGCAACTTCTTTGCGCCGACCGTCACCTTCGAGGGCGCAGGCGAATACGCCTTCGCGGATGCCGCCGTCTACCATCCGGAGAATGAGCTCAATCCCATGCTGCGGATGAAGGCCTTCCTCGACCAACAGTTCGAGGCCGATGGCACGGGGGGCTTCGGGGGTGGACTGAACAACACCGATGAGGAAAAGGAGCAGATCAAGGCCTTCATGCGGCTGATGTACGACAAGGTGGAGAACAACGCCATCAACCTCCCGCCGGTCACCGACAATGGCGACACCGCCACCGTGGGCTTCGCCTGCGAGGTCCTCTCCCACTTCATGCCGGCCTTCACCCTGGTCAACCTCGGCGCCGTCGACAGCTGCCATTCGAATTTCTCGAGCTACCTCGGTGCCCTGCACCGTGCGGACCACGCCGTCGGTCACCTGTGGAACCACATCCAGTCCATTCCGGAGATGGCGGGCAACACGACGCTCATCCTGACCCCCGAATGCGGGCGCAACCTGCAGCCCAACAACATCCTCGACGAAAACGACTGGCGGGCCTACGACCACAGCGACGAGAACAGCATGCGCATCTGGACGATGATGGCCGGCCCCGACGTACCGGAAGGGCTGACCGTGGGCGGCGAGGACAATCCCGTCGGCATGGTGACCGATACGATGATGACGGTCTGTGACATCCTCGGCGTCATGCCGGAGGTGCAGGCCGGTGGCATGGTGCACCCGGGAACCGACAGCCTGTTCAACCGCATCTGATGCCTTGCCGCCTTCCCCTGCTTTTTTCGATTGGTGCCCTGACGGTCGCCGCGCTCATGGCGTCCTGCCGGCCCGAAACACCACCCAATCCGTACGATGACCTGCCCCCGGTCGTCGACACGGATGGCCTTGTGGTGCCCCCGTTGCCCGAAGGCAATTTCGCCTGGCTGCATCAGCAGGTCTTTGCCCCTACCTGCGCCAACAGCGGCTGCCACGACGGCACCTTCGAGCCCGACTTCCGGACCGTGGGATCGGCCTGGAACACGCTGGTGAACCATCCCGTCATCGCCAACGATGCCGCCATGAGCTTCAACCGCAGGGTCGTTCCCGGCAGCGTCTCCAGCTCCTTCCTGTTCGAACGCCTGACCGTCAACATCCCCAATACCTCCGGCATGATGCCGCTCGAAGTCGATGAGGAAAGCGACTACGACGAGCGCCGGGAGGAATACCTCAACGCCATTGCGGCCTGGATCGCCGCCGGCGCCCCGGACATCAACGGCAACGTCGCTCCATCAGAGGGCGCTTCGCTCCCGCCCCAAATCCATGGCTTCGCGGCCTTCCCGCCGGACCTCACCTCCGGCGTCTACGAGCGGGCCGAGGGCGTCGGCATTCAGCCGGTGCTCGTGGATGCGGCCAACATCCAGGTCTTCGTGGCCATCACCGACGATCAGCTCGCCCCGGAAGCCCTGTCGTGCAGCTGGGCCATCGGAATCGATGCCGACGATGCCGACGCCGCCGATGCGGGTGGCACCTTCGGGGCGGCCCCCTTCACCTTCGACGCGCCCACCTTTTCCGGCAGCACGGAGACGTACAGCCTCTCCGCCCCCATCGACCTGACCGGATACGCGCCGGGAACGGAGCTGACCCTTCAACTGAGGGCCGATGACGGGGACGCTGAATCGCGGAGCCCGCTCCCCGACAGCCCGGACTACATTCAACTCATCTACCGACTCCGCATCGCGCCATGAACGGATTCAAGCCCCTCCTGACCGCCTTGGGTGCCGCGCTTTTGCTGGCGTCGTGCCAGCCTGAGGAAACCGCACCGGTCGCACCGGTATTGGAATTCCTGTCCATCAATGCCACCGAGGTCGAGTCCGCCTCCACACCGCTGACGGTGACCCTTTCGTACCGCGACCACCAGGGCGATCTCGGGTGGGCCGATCCCGACCAGCACGCCCTCGAGGTGCAGGACACCCGGCTCGAAAATCCGGACACCTACCACGTTCCCCCATTGACCCCCGATGGCATGGAGCTGGACATTGACGGCACCTTCGTGGTCAATTTGCCGC
>CALKUW010000009.1 GCA_937996585.1 uncultured Flavobacteriales bacterium | reverse complement strand
TCACGAGCTTCGATTACGTTCCCGAATAAGGGGTTCGGCGTGGAGCTTTCCGTGCAGGACCGCTATTCCAAACGCGGCGTGTCCTCCGGCAAGGAGGAGGTGCACGCGGCCATCGCCGGCCTTGACAAGGGGCTCTTTCCCAAGGCCTTTTGCAAGGTTGTGCCCGACGCCCTGACCGGTAGTGACGAGCACTGCCTTGTGATGCACGCGGACGGGGCGGGTACCAAGAGTGCCCTCGCCTGGATCTATTGGAAGGAGACCGGAGACCTCTCCGTGTGGAAGGGCATCGCCCAGGACGCCCTCGTCATGAACATCGATGACCTGCTTTGCGTTGGGGCGACGGGCCCCATCCTCGTCAGCTCGACCATAGGCAGGAACAAGCGCCTGGTGCCCGGCGAGGTCATTTCGACCCTCATCCAGGGCACTGAGGCCCTCATGGCGGAATGGCGTGGATGGGGGCTTGATGTGAGGGGCACCGGCGGGGAGACGGCCGATGTGGGCGACCTCGTGCGCACGGTCATCGTCGATTCAACGGTGGTGTGCCGCATGCGGCGCGATGAGGTCATTGACAATGCGCGCATCCAGGAAGGCGATGTGATCGTCGGATTGGCAAGCCACGGTCAGGCGAATTACGAAGACCAGTGGAACGGGGGGACGGGAAGCAACGGTCTGACCAGCGCGCGGCACGACCTCTTCGGTCCCGGCTGGCGAGAGAAGTATCCCGAATGTTTCGACCCCGGCCTCCCCGACGACCTGGTCTACACGGGGCCGTTCGACGTGACGGATTCCGTGGACGGTGTCCCGGTGGATGCCGGGAAATTGGTACTCAGTCCAACCCGCACATACGCGCCGGTGTTGGTGGACCTCTTCGAGGAGGGCCGCGAGCCGCTGCACGGATTGGTCCATTGCAGTGGAGGAGGGCAGACCAAGGTATTGCATTTCGCCGACGCCGGTCTCCACATCGTCAAGGACAACCTTTTTCCGACGCCCCGTTTGTTCGAGCTGATCCAGCAGCACAGTGGCACGGCGTGGCATGAGATGTACCAGGTGTACAACATGGGCCACAGGATGGAGGTCTACACCACCGAGGCACATGCGGAAGTGGTCATGGCGAAGGCCGCAGCCCATGGTGTGGAAGCACGCATCGTGGGCCGGGTCGAGCGCAAGGCGCCCGATGGGCCGCGGTTGACCATCACCGGACCCGAAGGGCCGGAGACCTACAGCTGACATGGACAGCCTCCTCGACCAACTCGCGGTCCTGGAGGACCGCTACCGCGAACTTTCCCTGAAGGTCATCGACCCTGCCGTCATTGCGGATGAGGCGGTCTACCGGTCCGCCATGCGGGATTACCGCAAGCTCGAGCCCATCGTGGAGCAGGTGAAGACCTTCAGGGAGTTGACCGCTGCCCGCGAGGATGCACTGCTCGACATGAAGAGTGGGGATGCCGAACTCAAGGCCATGGCCGGCGAGGAAGTGGCGCGGCTTGACGGTGAGCTCGAGGGCTTGAAGCGGGCGTTGCAGGAGGCCTTGGTGCCCGATGACCCGAGCGACACCCGGGACTGCGTGCTCGAGGTACGCGCCGGAACCGGTGGCGACGAGGCGGCATTGTGGGCGGGTGACCTCTTCCGCATGTACCAGCGTTTTGCGGACGGACTGGGTTGGAAGCTCGAAACGCTCAGCGCCCATCCCGGCACGGCAGGTGGATACAAGGAGATCATCGCGCGCGTTTCCGGTGAAGGAGTGTTTGGCCATCTCAAGTACGAGAGCGGCACCCACCGGGTCCAAAGGGTGCCCGCCACCGAATCGCAGGGGCGGATCCACACCAGCGCCGCCACCATTGCCATTCTTCCGGAAGCAGAGGAGGTCGACTTCACCCTCGACCTGAACGACATCCGCAAGGACACCTTCCGCGCCAGCGGGGCAGGGGGGCAGCACGTCAACAAGACGGAGAGTGCGGTCCGGCTCACCCACCTGCCTACGGGGGTGGTGGTCGAATGCCAGGATGGGCGTTCCCAGCACCAGAACTACGAGCAGGCCTTGCAGGTGCTGCGCACCAGGCTCTGGGAGGAGGCCGACCGTCAGCGCCGGGCCGAGGAAGCCGCGGAGCGAAAGTCTCAGGTAGGCACGGGCGACCGGTCCGGAAAGATCCGGACCTACAACTACCCCCAAGGGCGCGTGACCGACCACCGGATCGGGCTGACCATCCATGCCCTCGACCGCATTCTGGCTGGCGAGCTCGGTGAGGTCGTCCAGGCGCTGCGCACGGTGGAGCGTACTGAGCGCCTGAAGCAGGCGGGGCTGTCCGTCGATTGAATTCGGGCGAGACTGCGACCGTCGGGGCGATATCTTCGCCGACCATGAACCAGCAGCGGCTCGTCAACACCATCCGGGACAAGGCGTCCTTCCTCTGTGTGGGGCTCGACCCCGATCCCGCCCGCATTCCAGTGCACCTCGGCTCAGGGCCGGAGGCGGTCCTCGCCTTCAACCGTGCCATCATCGAGGCCACGGCCGACCTCGCTGTGGCGTACAAACCCAACGTGGCCTTTTATGAAGCACTGGGTGCCGAGGGTTGGGAGGTCCTGAAGGAGACCATGGCGGCCATTCCGGAAGGGTGCCTGAAGATCGCCGACGCGAAGCGGGGTGACATCGGCAACACCGCCACCCGCTATGCGCAGGCGGCATTCAGCGCCTGGGGGGCGGATGCCGTGACGGTGGCGCCCTACATGGGAAGGGACAGCGTGGAGCCCTTCCTCGCGTTCGAGGACAAGTGGACCATCCTCCTCGCGGCCACATCGAACCCCGGGGCGGAGGACTTTGAATTCCACGGTGCCGAAGGCGGACAGCCCCTTTGGCGCCGCGTGCTCGAAGTCAGCCGTACCTACGCCGGTGCCGAACGGCTGATGTATGTGGTCGGGGCCACCCGGCCGGAGTGGCTTGCCGAAGTGCGCGCCGTGGTGCCGGACCGCTTCCTGCTCGTTCCCGGAGTCGGCGCCCAGGGCGGTTCGCTCGAGGCCGTCTGCGCGGCCGGATGGGCGGAGGAGCTGGCCGGTGGATTGCTGGTGAATGTGGGGCGCAGCCTGCTGTACGCCTCGTCGGGCGAGGACTTTGCCGAGGCGGCGCGGAAGGAGGCTCAGAAGAACCAGCAGGCCATGGCGGAAACATTGGCCCAAGCCCGTTAAATTCCCGCTGTGTTCTACCGATTCAAGTCGTTTTCCCGCATCGCCCTGTCCCTGGCCATCGTCGCCTCGGTCATCGTGATCGGCAGTGTCGGCTTCATGGTGCTCGAGGGCTACACATTCATCGAGGCCTTCTACATGACCATGATCACGGTCAGCACGGTGGGCTTTCGCGAGGTCCACGAATTGAGCCCCAAGGGGATGGTGTTCACCTCCCTGCTCATCATCTTCTCCATCGGTACATTCGCCTACACCATTTCGGCCATTACCACTTATTTCGTGGCGGGCGAGTATCGGGACCTCTTCAAAGCCAGGAAATTGGAACGCACCATCGACAACCTCCGGGACCACGTCATCGTTTGCGGCTACGGCCGTGTCGGTGAGAAGGCCTATGCCGACCTGATTTCAAAGGGCTACGCCACCGTCATCGTGGAGAAGGACGAAGAGCTGGTGGGCAGCCTCAGGGAAGATTTGACCCCGCTGGTCATCGCCGGCGATGCCACCCGGGACGACCGGCTGATCGCGGCAGGGGTGGACCATGCCCGGGCCGTCATCTGCACCTTGCCGAGCGATGCTGACAACCTGTATACCGTGCTGTCGGTGAGGGAGCACAACCCACAGGCTAGGGTCATCAGTCGCGCCTCCCAGGCGGGGTCGGTGGCCAAGCTGCGAAGGGCCGGGGCCGACAACGTCATCATGCCCGACACCGTGGGCGGTGCCCACATGGCGTCTTTGGTTGCGAATCCCGACGTCATGGATTTCATCGACCACATCCGGATCCAGGGCGAGGACGCCATCAACCTCGAGGAGGTGGACGTCAAGGACCTTCCGACCGAATTCAGGTTGCCCACCCTGGGCGAAATCGATGCACGCAACCGCATCGGGGTCAACGTCATCGGTGTGAAGACCTCCGAGGGGGAATTCATCATCAATCCCGGTCCGGAGACGCCGCTGGACAACGCCTGCAAACTGTTTGTCCTCGGCAGCGACCAGCAATTGCGTCTGCTCAACCGTTTGTTCGGTTTGCAAACTCCCGACTGAACCGGTCCGTTAGGGTTCGTGGTGCGCCATATATTGCGCGCCAAGCGAACCCACGAGATTCATGAAACGCCTGATTGCCGCCAGCCTTGCGCTGTGTGCCCCCTTCCTTTTTCCGTTCACGGCCAGCGCGGCCTCTGTCGACGATGCCATCAATAAGGTGATGGGGCCAGTGACCGACGCGATCACGTCGGTGATCTTCTGGACGGTCGACATCGCGGGTTTCACAGTGCCGTTCGTACTCATCTGGCTCTTCTTCGGGGCGCTCTTCTTCACCGTTTATTTCAAGTTCGTCAACATCCGGGCCTTCGGTCACGCATTGGATGTCGTGCGGGGCAAATACGATGACCCCAACCACCAGGGCGAGGTCTCGCATTTCCAGGCCTTGACCGCTGCATTGAGCGGAACGGTGGGTGTGGGCAACATCGCCGGTGTGGCCGTGGCGGTCTCCCTCGGAGGTCCCGGAGCGACGTTCTGGATGATCATCGCCGGTCTGTTCGGCATGAGCAGCAAGTTCGTTGAGTGCACCCTCGGCCTGAAGTACCGCCGGCAGAATGAGGACGGCTCGGTGTCGGGCGGTCCGATGTATTACCTGCGGGATGGCCTGGCCAAGCGCAACATGGGTGGACTGGGCAAGGTGTTGGCCGCACTGTTCGCCGTGGCCTGCATCGGCGGTTCCTTCGGAGGTGGTAACATGGTGCAGATCAACCAGGCGACGCAGCAGCTCATTTCGGTGACCGGCGGCGAGTCCAGCATGTTCTATGGTCAGGGCTGGATCTTCGGTACGATCATGGCCGTGATCGTCGGCATCGTCATCCTCGGGGGCATCAAGTCCATCGCCAAGGTGACGGACAAGATCGTCCCCTTCATGGTCGGTATCTACATCCTGGGTGCGCTGTGGGTCATCGTCACCAACCTCGGTGAGGTGCCTGGGGCCTTCGGGCGCATCCTTTCCGGTGCGTTTGACACGGAGGCCATGTACGGTGGTCTGATCGGCGTATTGATCCAGGGCATCCGCCGGGCGGCATTCTCCAATGAGGCGGGCATCGGTTCCGCCTCCATCGCCCACAGTGCCGCGAAGACGGATGAGCCCGTCAGCGAGGGCATCGTGGCTTTGCTCGAGCCCTTCATCGATACCGTGGTCATCTGCACCATGACGGCCCTTGTGATCGTCATCACGGACTATGGGCAGTACGATGCATTGACCGTTCTCAACAATGCGCAAGGTGGTTCGCTCGACGCCATCGGCCTGACGTCAAGCGCTTTCGAGCAGAGCATTTCCTGGTTCCCCGCCGTCCTTTCCTTGGCGGTCATCCTGTTCGCCCTCTCGACGATGATTTCCTGGAGTTATTACGGGCTCAAGGCGTGGACCTACCTCTTCGGAGAGACGAAGACCGCAGACCTGAGCTACAAGGCGATCTTCTGCGTGTTCGTGATTGTCGGCAGTGCAATCAGCGCAAGCAGCGTATTCGACTTTGGAGACGCCATGATTTTCGCCATGTGCTTCCCCAATGTGCTCGGTCTGTACTTCCTCGCAGGTGAGGTCAAGACCGACCTCGCGGATTACCTGCGCCGGGTCCAATCTGGCGAGATCAAGCGCTTCGACTGAGCCGGCAGTCCATTGTACATATTGCGCAGTGAGCGCTTCGGCACCCTCTGGTTTGCCTTGGGCGTGGTGGCGTGTGCCGGCGTCGAGGCCTGGCGGATGGTGCATGTCGTGGAGCCGGAGCCGCTTCGTGTCAGCACATTGTTGGGTGCCCTCGATCAGATGGCAGGGCCGGATTCCACGGTCTGGCAGCCGCGTCCCATGGGGCCAGAGGCTCGAAGGCGGCCAGATGATCCTTCGTTTCCGCAGGTGAGCGGCGAAATCGAGGTTGACCGGCTGGATTCCGCAGGCTGGGTCGCCTTGGGTTTGTCCCCGCGGCAGGCGAGGGGAGCGGTGCGCTATGCCGAAAGCAGCGGTGGGTTCGAGAATATGGAGGCTTTGGCACGGTTGCGGATGTTGCCCGATGGCTGGATGGGTCATTACGGGGCGCAGCTCCGTTTCCCCCTACGGAATGCTGCCCGCGCTGCAGTGGCCCGTGAGGCGCCGGGCGACTTTATCGAAGACGCGGCCCCCTTGCCGGTCGATATCAATGCAGCGGACAGTGCTGCTCTGATTGCCATACACGGTGTTGGCCCTTGGGTGGCTGGGCGGATTCTCGAAGCCCGCCGTTCTTGGGGTGGCGTCGCCGACCTGTCCCTTTTGGTGCCGGCACTCGACGGTTGGGACAGCCTGGCTGCCGCCTTGAAGCCGGCATTCGCCTGTTCCCCGGATGCTGTGACCAAAAGGTGCGTTGATTCCCTGTCGGTGGAAGGGTGGCGTTCATTGCCCACGGTGGGAAGGAAGGAGGCAGAATCGCTTTGGCGCAGGGCGAAGCACCATCCGGGCGACATCCGCCTCATCCTGGCGCATCCCACCATCGATTCGGTCCGCCGACAAACCTTGTCTCATTATCTCCGCCCCTGTCTTGTGGATGGATGAAGGCTATGGCCGAAATTTGAGGAAACCCCGGACGAAATGAACTTCCAGGAGCAGGAGACCATCGCCGCCATCCGAACCATGGTGCGCGATTTTGCGGCGCAGGAAATGGCACCCCATGTATTGGAATGGGATGAGGCCCAGCATTTTCCGCGGGACCTGTTCAGGCGCATGGGGGAGCTCGGGCTGATGGGCATGCTCGTTCCGGAAGCCTATGGGGGAAGTGGACTGGGATACCATGAATATGCCGCGGCCATTGAGGAACTCGCCGCCACCTGCGGCGCCATCGGCCTGAGCATGGCGGCCCACAACAGTCTGTGCACCAACCACATTCTCACCTTCGGAAATGAATCTCAGAAGGAGCGCTACCTGCCGGCCCTCGCGTCTGGGGAGCACGTCGGTGCATGGGGGCTGACTGAGGCAGGTACGGGATCCGACGCCATGCGCATGCGGTGTACGGCGGTGAAGGAAGGCGATGAATGGGTGTTGAGCGGTACCAAGAACTGGATCACCCACGGCATATCGGCCGAGGTGGTGGTCGTGTTGGCACGCACGGGCGAATTGCTCGACAGCCACGGCATCACCGCCTTTGTGGTGGAACGTGGCACGCCGGGCTTCCGGGGAGGGAAGAAGGAGAACAAGCTGGGGATGCGCGCGAGCGAGACGGCGGAGTTGATCTTCGAGGATTGCCGTATTCCCGATGCCCAGCGGCTCGGCGATGTGGGCGAAGGCTTCATCCAGGCCATGAAGATCCTGGACGGTGGGCGGATCTCGATTGCAGCACTGTCTCTGGGGATCGCCCAAGGCGCTTTCAATGCGGCGAGGAACTATGCCAAGGAAAGGGAGCAGTTCGGTCAGCCCATTGCCCACTTCCAGGGCATCGGATTCAAACTGGCCGATATGGCCGTTGGACTCGAAACTTCTCGATTGCTCATCGCCAAAGCGTGCGATTGCAAGGAGCGTGGCGGGGACGTCACCCGGTTCGGAGCCATGGCGAAATACCACGCTTCCGAAGAGTGTGTGCGCATCGCCACGGAGGCCATACAGATCTTCGGGGGATATGGTTATACCAAGGATTTCCCGGTGGAGAAGTTCTTCCGGGACTCCAAGCTGTGCACCATTGGGGAAGGCACTTCCGAGATCCAGAAACTGGTCATTTCACGAGGTCTGGTGGCCCGTGGAACGGAATGAACCGGATTGCACGGGCATTCCCCTGATGGGGTAATGGAATTTCAGCTATCTTCGCGTTCCCAATTACGAATCATGCTCATCATTCCGGTCAAGGAGGGAGAAAACATCGAACGGGCGCTGAAGCGCTTCAAGAAGAAGTTCGATCGCACGAAA
>CALKUW010000008.1 GCA_937996585.1 uncultured Flavobacteriales bacterium | reverse complement strand
TAGGATTGGAAGATGTCCCAAGCCGCTTGGCTCTGGAACGGAAGGAGAAAACAGGCTGCAAAGCCCAGGACGACGGAAAGCCGCATGAGGAGACAATTTGGTTCGCTCTAAAGTAGCCATAAAGTGTTCTGAACTTGCATCTTTTTGTTCTCGTTATCAGGGGGCTCATCGGTCATATGGCGTGTTATATGCGGCGATGGATGCGCAGGGCAACGAAAAAGCCCCGCTCGGTGGCGGGGCTTTTCAAAGGGGTTGGTCGACTGATCAGGGCTTGAGTCCCGCAAGGACAGCGGTGATGTCCAAGGGCAGGACACCCGTAGCCAGAATGTCCTCCGTGAAGGAGAGACCTGACAGATTGAGCCGGCCGATATTGCTGTTCTCGAATCCAACGTACAACGCTCCATTTGCGAAAATCATGGCGCTGACATCGTTAGAAATGCGGCCCATGTATTCCATGCCGTCATACGACGGTACTTCGGGTGCTTCAGCTGGGGCCGACACCAATGTACGGGTGTAGGAGAACCCTCCACCGTTGCTGCAGCAGGTCCACGATGTGGTTTCGATGTCGAAGAAGAGATTGCCTTCCGGAATCCACAACGACATGATGTTGCCTACTTGGTTGTCGGCATTGCCACCATGGGCATCCCTCCAAGATCCGTAGGCGCCGGGGGTGCCGGTAGCACCCCACTTCCAGTAGGTGCCCTCTGGACCAGAAGAGCTGTATCCCGTTTGGGTCATGGCATTGTAATAGCCTTGGTTGTCTCCTCTGGCCAAGGCCACATTGGGGGTGATCTGATCGACGGTGCTGGTGGAATAGTCGGGTTTGGTGAACGTCACCACAGCATCCGGGCTGCAGGTCGGACACGCCGTAGGTTGGACTGTGTTGTTGACACTGAGGTCGATGCGCCACAATTCTTGGTCGGAATATCCAGAATCGGTATCGTCCTCGTCGCATACGCCATAAGCATATCCTGCTGCCAGATCCATGGCCAAGGACTCCCAATCCCAATCGTCACCATTGGCTGCATGTTTGGGCAGCATCCGAAGCAGAGTGGCATCGATTTTTCCTGGAAGGATTGTTTCCCACGTGGGCTCGGATACCAGGGTCCGCGTGTAGGAGAATCCCCCGCCATTGCCGCAGCAGGTCCAGGACAGCATCTCCACATCAAAGAACAGGTTGCCCTCTGGAATCCACAATGAAAGGGTCGTCCCCACGGCGCTTTGGGGGTCTTGGTTCACTGCAGTGCGCCAATTCGAGTAGATCCCGGGTACACTGGTTGCCCCAGGTTTCCAGTACGTGCCTTGGGGACCTTCGAAATCCCAGTCCCATCCGCTTTGGGTTGCCGCATTGTAAAGGCCTTGACTGTTTCCTCGTGCAATGGTGACATTCGGTGTGATCGCGTCCTGTTCCGAACCGTAATCCGTCTTGGTGAAGGTGACGGAGGCATCGGGGTTGCAACCGGTGCATGGCGTGGCAAATCCAGTCAGGGCCGGTGAATACAACTCGTTCAGAACAAACTCGAACGTGAACAAGGGATTGCCGGACCCGACGTTGTAGCCGTCGCCGTCGTGACTCAGGGCGAAGTGCACTCCATCCACGGTCTCACCGGCGTCGAGGTCCTCGAAACCCAGTCCATTGGATGTGTCGAACCAGATTCCCGCTGATTCGTTGTCTCCGATATCCTGTCCAACAGTGCCCGTGCCAATGTCCATCAAGGCGAATCCATCGCTGTCTCCCATGTAGAGTGTGCAGTTGTCCTCCTCGAAGAACATCAGCTGGAGGTTGTTGCTTCCGCCGGCGTCGTAATTATTCGGTCCGGCCGAAGTGATGGTTCCCGTACTGATGTCATATCCGATCAGGTTTCCATTCTCGTCGCCAAACAGCAAATGATCGGAGCTGGTTTGGGTGAGGTAGCCCCCTGCGCAGGCGAAGCTACACTCGCCGTAGCCGGTGCAGTTGCCGTTTCCGTCAGGGTAGACGCACGGCTCGTTGCAGTCGTCGTCGAAGTTGCAGGCCGACTGGTCGGTGCAGTTGTCGCCGTCGTCACAGAGGCCATCGGCGTCGGCGTCGTTGATGCCGCAACCGCTGCAGCAGATGTCGTACGGGATGATGATCTCGCGCATGATGGCCGGCTGCTGCAGGGTCGTGCCGCCCACCGATGTGTCGGCTACACCCCAGCATCCGTCGGCGTCCTGCACCATGGCGGTGTAGTATCCGGCTTGGAGGTCGTTGAGATCGTCCGGCAGGGCAATGGTGGTGTCCGGTGCTCCATTGATGCCCCACAGGTACAGCGTGGAGGCGGCGTTGCCGGCGAGGTCCAGGCTGATGGCGCCGTCAGCGGACGAAAGCGTCGTGGCCGCATCCGTGCAGCTGATGCCGTTGAAGAGCGGTGCGTTCGGGCAGACCTGGCACTCCTCGTTCGCAGGGTCGAGGTAGTTGTTGGCCAACGGATCGCTGCAGTTGTCGTTCTCGTCGCAGATGCCGTCGCCGTCACTGTCCGTGCCGTCATTGTTAGGGTCGTAGGAGTTCTCGCCGCCTTGCGCACAGTCCTCACAGCCGTCTCCATCCGTATCGGAACAGACGCTGTTGTTGAAATCGTCGGAGTCGTCGGCATTGAGCGAACCGTCGTTGTCGATGTCCGGGTCCGTGCAGTCGCCGATGTTGTCCCCGTCGAAGTCGGGATCGTTCACCGTGATGGTGAAGCTGGCCGTAGTCGTGTTGCCGTTGATGTCCGTGGCGGTGTAGGTGACCGTGGTGGTGGTGCCGACGGAGAGCGGGCTTCCTGAAGTGTGGGAGGAGGTGAACGTGGCCACCGCACAGTTGTCCGCGGCCGTCGGATCGGTCCACGTTACGGCGGTGTCGCATTCGGCCGGCGGCGGATCCAACGTGATGTCCGCGGGCATGCCGGAAATCGTCGGTGCGGTATTGTCGGTCACCGTCACGTTGAAAGAAGCGGTGCCGGTGTTCCCGGAGGTGTCCGTTCCCGTATAGGTCACCGTGGTGGTACCCACCGGGAAAGAGGAACCGGATGCGTGGGAAGAAGACCCGCTCACGCCCGGGCAGTTGTCAGCTGCGGTCGGCGCAGTCCAGGTCACCGCCGCACTGCAGCTTCCGGCATCGGCACTGACGCTGATGTCAGCCGGCACGCCGGAGAAGGTGGGGCTCTGGTTGTCGACCACGATTACGTTGAAGCTGGCCGAGTAGGAATTGCCAACAGCGTCGGTCGCGGTG
Organism: uncultured Flavobacteriales bacterium; assembly: GCA_937996585.1. GTDB lineage: Bacteria > Bacteroidota > Bacteroidia > Flavobacteriales_D > Sanyastnellaceae > UBA8752. Next base: position 4,442 of record CALKUW010000008.1, on the reverse strand, counting down.
TAGGTGACCGGTGTGGTACCGAGGAAGAAGGTGGTACCCGATGCGATATCGGACGAAATGCTCGAGCCCGGGCAGTTGTCTCCTGCGGTGGGAGTGGTCCACGAGACGGCCGTGGTGCAGAGTCCGGCATCGGCCTGCTGCGTGATGTCAGCCGGCAAGCCGGAGATGGTGGGGGCCTCGTTGTCCTGCACGATCACATCGAAGGTGGACGATGTCGAGTTGCCGTAAATGTCCGTGGCCGTGTAGGTCACCGTGGTGGTGCCGAGGAAGAAGGTGGTTCCCGAGGCGATGTCCGGGGAGAACGTGTCTATGGCGCAGTTGTCGGATGCCGTAGGAGCGGTCCAGTTGACGGCCGTGGTGCAGAGTCCGGCATCGGCGCTGACGGTGATGTCAGCAGGCATCCCGCTGATGGCCGGATCCTCATTGTCGGTGACCGTGATGTTGAAGCTGCCAGTGGTGGCATTGCCTGCGGCATCCGTGGCGGTGTAGGTCACGGTGGTCGTACCGACCGCAAACGCGTCCCCGGGACTGTGGGTGCTGGTCACCGTCGGAGCGCCACAATTGTCGTCACCGGTCGGGGCCGTCCAGGTGACGGCTGCGGAGCAGACGCCGGCATCGGCCGTCTGGGTGATGTTGGCCGGCATGTTGTTCAAGGTCGGCTGCTGCTCATCGTTGATGGTCACCGTAAAGCTTCCCGTACCGGTGTTGCCGGCAGCGTCCGTGGCGGTGTAGGTCACCGTGGTGGTACCGACGGCAAACCTGTCTCCGGGGGCGTGGGAACTACTGATGGTGGCGCCTGCACAGTTGTCGGCAGCCGTAGGATGGGGGGCCCACGTTACAGCGGCGTTGCAGCTGTCGGCATCGGCCGCTAGGGTGATGTTGGCCGGCACGAAATCGACACCATCGTAGTCAGTGGGCAGGTCCTCAATGGAGGGGGCCTCATCGTCGGTCACGGTCACCGTGAAGGTGCTGGAGGTCGAGTTGCCGTAGATGTCCGTGGCCGTGTAGGTCACCGTGGTGCTTCCGACGTTGAAGTTGGATCCGGAAGCAATGTCAGAAGTGAATGTATCCACGGCGCAGTTGTCGGATGCCGTAGGCTCGGTCCAGCTGACAGCGGCCGTACAGGCACCGGCATCGGCCGTCTGCGTGATGTTGGCCGGCATACCGGAGATGGTCGGGTTCTCGTTGTCCGTTACCGTCACGGTGAAGGACCCTGATGCACTGGGTGCACCGGTCTGATCGGCCGTGTAGGTCACGGTCGTCGTGCCCACCGGGAAGGTGTCGCCCGGGTCGTAGTTGGAAGCCAGGCTGGCCGCACCACAGCTGCCCGTGGCGGTGGGCTCGGTCCACGTGACGGCTGCACCGCAGATGCCGGCGTCGGCCGACACACTGATGTCTGCCGGGACTCCGCTGATGGTAGGGGACTCGGTGAGGGTAACGCTCACCGTGAAGCTGCTCGACGTCACGTTGCCTGAGCTGTCCGTGGCCGTGTAGGTCACCGTGGTGGCGCCGTTGTTGAAGGTGTCGCCAGGAGAGTGCGACCCTACGAGGGAGATGAGGGTGCAGTTGTCATCGGCGGTGGGAGGGGTCCACGTGACGACGGCATTGCAGCTGTCGGTATCGACCGACTGTGAAATATCGGCCGGCATGCCACTGATGGTGGGGGAAATCGTATCGAGTACGGTCACGTCGAAGCTGGCCGTGGAGACGTTGCCCTCGCCGTCAATCGCGGAATAAGTCACAGTGGTGGTGCCGAGCTCATAGGTCGATCCGCTGTTGTGCGTGCCCGTCAGGCTCGCCAGCGTGCAGTTGTCGGTGGCAGTCGGGGCTGCCCAATTCACGACAGCGGAACATCCTCCGGATGCCGTGTAGGCGGTGATGTCGGCCGTGCCGGTGATGGCGGGTGCCTCATCGTCCTCGACGGTTACGTCGAAGGTGCTGGAAGTCGTGTTTCCGTGGATGTCCGTGGCGGTGTAGGTCACGGTGGTCGTGCCCAGGGAGAAAGCATCTCCGGAGTTGTGGGAAGTGGTAAACGTACTTACTGCACAGTTGTCGGATGCCGCCGGTTCCGTCCAGCTCACAGCGGCCGTGCAGGCACCGGCGTCGGTGCTCTGTGTGATGTTGGCCGGCATGCCGCTGATGGCCGGATCCTCATCGTCGGTGACCGTGATGTTGAAGCTGCCCGAAGTGGTATTGCCAGCGCCATCCGTGGAGGTATATGTCACGGTGGTCGTACCGACCGCGAAGGCCGCTCCGGGACTGTGGGTGCTGGTCACTGTCGGAGCGCCGCAATTGTCGGTTCCGGTCGGGGCCGTCCAAGTGACGGCTGCGGAGCAGACTCCCGCGTCGGCCGTCTGGGTGATGTTGGAGGGTACGTTGTCGAGGGTCGGATTCTGATCGTCGTTGACGGTGATCGTAAAGCTTGCCGTATCGGCGTTGCCAGCGGCGTCCGTGGCGATGTAGGTCACCGTGGTGGTGCCTACGGCAAACCTGGCGCCGGGGGCGTGGGAACCACTGATGGTGGCGCCTGCACAGTTGTCGGCAGCCGTGGGCTCGGTCCAGGTCACGGCGGCATTGCAGCTGTCGGCATCGGCCGTTTGGGTGATGTTGGCCGGCAGGTTGTCAACGGAGGGGTCCTCGTCGTCGGTGACGGTCACCGTGAAGGATGCCGAGTAATCGTTGCCGTGGATGTCCGTGGCGGTATAGGTTACGGTGGTGGTTCCAATGCTGAAGGCCGTTCCCGAAGCCACGTCGGGTGTGAATGTATCCACGGCGCAGTTGTCGGATGCCGTCGGCTCGGTCCAGCTGACAGCAGCCGTGCAGGCACTGGCATCGGTGCTTTGCGTGATGTTGGACGGCATGCCTGAAATGGCCGGATCCTCGTCGTCCGTGATGATGACGTCAAACGAAGCCGTTGCGCTGTTGCCTGCGGCATCGGTAGACGTATAGGTTACGGTCGTCGTCCCCACTGCGAAGGCGTCGCCGGGGCTGTGGGTGCTGGTCAGCGTGGAACCGCAGTTGTCGCCGTCCGTAGGCGCCGTCCAGGTGACGGCTGCACTGCAGACGCCGGCATCGGCTGTTTGGGTGATGTCGGCAGGTGCCCCGGAGATGGAGGGGTTCTCATTGTCGGCGATGGTCACCGTAAAGGACGCCGTGGCAGTATTACCGTGGATGTCGACCGTCGTGTAGGTAACGGTTGTTGCTCCGAGGGAGAAAGTGTCACCGGAATCGTGGCTGCTATAGAGCGTATCGATTCCGCAGTTGTCGGCAGACGTCACCGCACTCCACGTCACGACTGCATCGCAGCTGCCTGCATCGGTGGACTGGTTGATGTCCGCTGGCATGCCACTGAACGTGGGGGCCTCATCGTCGGTGACAGTGATGGTGAATGTCTGGGCCGTAGCGTTGTTGCCAGAAGCATCCGCAGCCGTGTAGGTCACGGTTGTGGTGCCCACCGGGAAGGTGTCGCCGGGGGCGTAATCTCCACCATTGGCCGCAAGCGCGCAATTGTCGGCGATGGTGGGTTCCGTCCAGTTCACCACGGCGCCACAGGTTCCAGCGTCTGCCGTCTGCGTGATGTTGGCCGGCATGTTCGTGATGGTGGGAGCCTCAGCGTCTGTGATGGTCACAGTGAAGGTGGCCGTGGAGTCGTTTCCTGCCGCATCCGTGGCCGTGTAGCTCACGGTCGTGGTTCCTGTATTGAAGGTGTCGCCGGGATTGTGGGTGCCGGGGAAGGTGGCCACCGTACAGTTGTCGGAGGCCGTCGGGGGCGTCCAAGTCACGACGGCTGTGCATCCTCCGGCGTCGGCGGCTTGCGTGATGTCGGCAGGCATTCCACTGATGCCGGGCTTTTCATCATCTGTAACGACCACATCGAATGAGTCGGTGATCACGTTGCCATTCACATCCGTAGCGGTGTAGGTCACCGTCGTTGTGCCCACTCCGAATGCGTCGCCAGAATCGTGGGTGGAGGTGAAGGTCGCGATGCCGCAATTGTCCGTTGCCGACGGCTCGTCCCAAGTGGCCACTGCGCTGCAGACACCCGCATCATTGCTGAGGTTGATGTTCGACGGCATGTCGGTGATGGCGGCATCCTCATCATCCGTAATGGTGATGGTGAAGCTCGCTGCGGCCATGTTGCCTTCGGTATCCATGGCGGTGTAGGTCACCGTCGTGATTCCCACGGCGTAGAAATCGCCCGGGACCTGGTTGGCTGTGAATGCGAGCAGCTCACAATTGTCCGCTGCGGACGGAATCGTCCAACTCACCGTGGCACCGCACAAGCCGGCCTCGGCCGTCAAGGTGATGTCATCTGGCATGTTGCTGATGGTGGGACTCTCCGTGTCGGGAGAGCATTGGGCGAGACCATTGGACGTGGTGGCGACCAGAGAAATGAGGCACAAGCCTACGGAAGCGATGAAAGCGCGCATCGATACAGAATT
>CALKUW010000007.1 GCA_937996585.1 uncultured Flavobacteriales bacterium | reverse complement strand
AGATCGCAGTCGCCCGTGAATTCGATGGTGGTATCGGGCGGGCAGACGATGGACACCGCCGGGGGCGTGGCATCGGGCACCGTGATGTTCTGTGTGCAGAAGGCCGTGTTGCCGCAAGCGTCGGTGGCGGTCCAGAATCGGGCGATGCCCTCGGCGTCGCCGGTAGCTGGGGTCAGGGTGAAATCGGTGTAGGTTACCACGACGGTGCCGCAGGCGTCGGTGGCGGTAGCGAATCCAGTGGACGCGGGATCCATCGGGTCACCGCATTCCAGGGCGAGGTCGGCCGGGCAGGTGATTTCGGGGGCCACCGTATCCTCGATGAACAGGAGCTGCGTGCAGGTGATGACCGTGTCGAATTCCGCCTCGCTCAGGGTGGCGGTGAAGGTCCGCTCCACCGTCACCGGACAGTTGCCGGACGACACGTCCGTCCAACTCCAGGTGAGGCTGGGCTCCACCGTGGTGCATTCCGAAGAGCCGATGGGGGCACCTGCCGGGCAGCAGACGATGGCCAGGGCCGGAAAGCCATGGATCTCGGCCGCTGTATCCGCGCCGCATCCCAAGGTGGTGTCCTGTGGGCAAGACAACTGGAGCGTGCAGACATCACCGCTGTCGCAGTCGTCTTCACCATCGCCACCACCGTTGTCTCCGCCGTCGTCGTCTCCGCCACCACCACCGTTGTCTCCGCCGCCGTTGTCTCCGCCGCCGTCATCGTCTCCGCCTCCATCGTCATTGCAGCCTGGGATTTCCCAGGTGCCCGCGGCCATGTCGCCGTCGACAAAGGCCTCATTGAAGGCCGTCAAGGCCTCCACGAGGCTGGACAGGTTGTCTTCGAAGGGCAGGCAACCGCCGACCACCATATCGCCGAGCATCACCACTGCCGAAACCGACCACCCGGCGTAAGGGCCATCGCTGTAGACCAATGTTCCCGCCGGAATGCCTGCCTCGCCGAATCCCTCATCATGGGCATCGAAGCCGAGCGACAACTTGGCCGCCACCAGCTGGCCGCCCAACACCCCGGCCCCTTCCGTCGGATTGACACTATTGCCGCCGAGCAAGGCGGACGGGCCGCCTTGCGGCAGGAAGGCAGCGATGGCCTCTGGTCCCGTGAAGGTCCATTGGTCACCCTCAGCGCAACCGATGGTGAGACCATCGGGGAATGCCGCGTCAAAGTGGGCGTCGCGGTAACAACCGGGATTGTTGCCCGTGCAGTTCTCGATGCCCCATCCACCTTGGGTTTGTGTACGGAAGTCACCGGCACCGATGGTGCAGGTGTCCTGCTGCGCGGAAAGCACATTGAATCCACAGGTGACCAGGCACCAGGACATGGCATGCAGGATGCCGCGTTGGACCGACGAGGGAGTGCAGGGGAAAGACATCCCCGTTCATACGCAATGCATTACCCCATGGTTTCAGTCCATTGCGCTTCGCGCGAGGCAGGTCGATGACAAATCTCATTCCTTCCGTCCGGGAAGGAATCCGTAAATTGTATAGTCGCTCAGGAAGTGACCACCAAACAGCCGTAATGAAGCAATTGCTCTTCTCCTGCCTCCTCGCTGCTCCGGCAGTGCTGTGGGGTCAATCCAGTGCATTCACCTCGAATGACGCTGCCTCCTCCATCCCAACCCAGCGCTCGTGCCATGCCCATGAGAAGCACGTGGAACTGATGGGGTTCCAGAAATTCGCCGATGCCTACGAGCAGATCGAGAACCACACGGCCCAGTGGGCGCCCATCGTGGAGCAACAGCGGGCTGCGGGTCAGAGCGTGGTGGTGACCATTCCCGTGGTCTTTCACGTCCTCTACGCCAACAGCACGCAGAACATCTCCGATGCGCAGATCCAGTCCCAACTGGACATCCTCAATGAGGACTTCCGCAGGACGAATGCCGACCAGGACAACATCTGGTCGCAGGCGGCGGATACGGAAATCGAATTCTGCCTCGCCTCCTTCGATCCGAATGGCGCGCCGACCAACGGCATCCTCCGCGTCCCCACCACGGTCAGCAGCTTCGGCTCGAACGACGCCATGAAATTCTCCAGCCAGGGCGGCTCGGACGCCTGGCCGGCTTCGGATTACCTCAACTACTGGGTCTGCAACCTCGGCGGTGGCCTCCTCGGCTACGCCCAGTTCCCCGGCGGCCCCGCCAATACGGACGGTGTGGTGTGCGGCTACCAGTACACCGGCAACATCGGTACGGCCACGGCGCCCTTCGATTTGGGCCGTACCGGCACCCACGAGGTCGGTCACTGGCTGAACCTGCGCCACATCTGGGGCGATGGATTGTGCGGCGTGGATGACAACGTGGCGGATACGCCCGAATCCGACGGCCCCAACTACGGTTGCGCGCTCGGGCACGTGAGCTGCAACACCACCGACATGGTGCAGAACTACATGGACTATTCCGACGACGGTTGCATGAACCTCTTCACGGCCGGCCAGGCTGTCGAAATGCAGGCCCTCTTCCAGCCTGGCGGATCCCGGGCGAGCATCCTGAACTCCAGCGCCTGCGCCCCGCCTTGCGAGGTGTCCTGCGGCTGCACGGACGATGCGGCGTGCAACTTCGATCCCAATGCCCTCAACGACGACGGCACCTGCGACTTCAGCTGTTACGGCTGCACCGACGCCACGGCATGCAACTACGACGCCGGAGCCACCATCGACGACGGCACCTGCGTCTCGGGAGGCCCGCAGACCTTCACCATGACCCTGTTGACCGACAACTACGGCAGCGAGACCACCTGGACACTGGTGGACGACAACGGCGCCACGGTGATGTCCGGCAGCGGATACGGCAACAACACGACCTACACCATCACCGAGCAGCTGTGCCAGGGGTGCTACACCCTGACCATCAACGACAGCTTCGGCGACGGCATCTGCTGTGGCTATGGCAATGGTGAATACACCTTTACCGTGGACGGCACGGTGGTCGCCTCCGGTGGTTCCTTCACCAATTCCGAATCGACCAACTTCTGCACGAGCCCGACGATTCCCGAGGGCTGCACGGATCCCACGGCCTGCAACTACGATGCGACGGCCGAGGTCGACGACGGCTCCTGCGCCGAACTTGATGCCTGTGGCGTTTGCGGAGGGCCGGGCGAAGTCCTCGAATGCGGATGCACGGACATTCCCGCAGGCGACTGCGATTGCAACGGATCCCAGTTCGACGCCCTCGGTGTGTGCGGCGGCGACTGTACGGCCGATGCGGACGGCGACGGCATCTGTGACGATGTGGACGACTGCGTCGGACAGGTCGATGCGCTCGGCGTTTGCAACGGCGGCTGTGCCTTCGATCTCGACGGTGACGGCATCTGCGACCCCTCCGTGCCGCCGGCCGAGCCTTGCGTGGACGGCTTTGCGGGCATCTACCCCTGCGACCAGGTCGACCTGATGGCCCACCTCAATCCCGCCGCTGTAGGGGGAGGCGAGATGAACGACATCTGGGGCTGGACCGACCCGCTCGACGGCAAGGAATACGCCCTGCTCGGCAAGACCACGGGTACCGCCTTCATCGACATCACAGACCCGGTCAACCCGGTGTTCCTCGGTGAGCTGCCCACCCACACCTCCAACTCCTCCTGGCGCGACATCAAGGTGTACGCGGATCACGCGTTCATCGTATCCGAAGCCTCCGGGCACGGCATGCAGGTCTTCGACCTGACCCGCCTCCGCAACGTGGCCAATCCCCCGGCCACCTTCACTTCGGACGCCCACTATGGCGGTTTCGGCAACTGCCACAACATCGCCATCAACGAAGCGTCGGGCCGCGCCTACCCCATTGGAGCGAGCACGTTCTCGGGTGGCCTGAACATCATCGACATCAGCAATCCGCTCAACCCCACGCTGATCGGCAGCTTCGCCGAGGACGGGTACAGCCACGACGCCCAGGTGGTGAACTATATCGGTCCGGACGCCCAGTACGCCGGCAAGGAAATCGCCTTCTGTTTCAATGAGAATACGGTGACCATCGTCGACGTCACCGACGCGACCGACCCCGTTATGGTCAGTGCCACCGGATACAGCACCTCCGCCTACACCCACCAGGGTTGGCTGACCGAGGACCACAAGTACCTGCTGGTCGGCGATGAGCTCGACGAGGGGTCGGTGAACACCCGCACCTACATCTTCGATGTGCAGGACCTCAACAACGTGTCGCTCATCGGCACGCACGTCGGGGCGACGGCGGCCATCGACCACAACCTCTATACCCACGAGGGCCGGGCCTACCAGTCGAACTACCGTGCCGGCCTCGAGATCATGGACCTCGCCAACGTCAGCCAGGGCACGCTGGAGCGCGTCGCCTACTTCGACGTCTACCCGGCCAGCAACTCGGCCCAGTTCAACGGCACGTGGAGCAACTACCCCTACTTCCAGTCTGGCAATGTGATTGTCAGCCACATCGAGGACGGCCTCTTCGTGGTCCGGCCCAACATCATCCCGCCCTGCCTTGAGGACTGTGGATGCACGGATGCGACGGCGTGCAACTACGACCCGAACGCCCTGAATGAGGACGGCAGCTGCGACTTCAGCTGCTACGGCTGTACGGATGAGACGGCGTGCAACTACGACCCGGCCGCGACCATCGACGACGGCAGCTGCCTGGCCGCCGACCCCAACTTCGGATGCGACTGCTCGCTGGACGGCGCACAGACGGCCACGTTGAGTGCCTCGCAGTCCAGTGCCCCGCTCGAACTGCAGGCCACCGGCAACCCCTCGCCCTCCTCCTTTGACATCACCCTGAACTTCACGGGTGGTGGCGGCAGCTGGCCCGCCGACCTCGCGGTGGCCATCACGGACCCCAATGGCGTCTGCGTCGCCTTCGGTGGCTACAACGACTCACCTGCGGGATGCAGCAGCATCGGCGGTTATGCCGCCATCTGGCCGAGCTCCTGGAACGTCAGCACGAGCGGCACCTACACGGCGACGGTCGACCTGAGCGGCACCTCATTGAGCGGCACCGGCACATGGAGTTTCGTGCTCTACAACGGGTACACCTCGAGCGGCGCGATCACATACGATGCGACGTGGACGCTCAACGACGTCTGTCCGAATGACGGCACGCCCGATACGCCGGGCTGCACCGACCCGACGGCCTGCAACTTCGACCCGGCCGCGACGCTCGACGACGGTTCCTGCCAGTACGATGATGCCATCGGCGTGTGCGGCGGGGACTGCACCTCCGACGCGGACGGTGACGGCATCTGCGATACCGATGAGGTACCGGGCTGCACCGACCCCGAAGCGACGAACTATGACCCGAACGCGACGGATGACGATGGCTCCTGCGATTATCCGGCGCCCTGCCCGGGTGACTTCGACGGGGACAACATCATCACGGTCAGCGATGTGCTCGTCTGCCTCGGCGACTTCGGATGCTTCGGCGACAGCTGTACCGCCGACCTCGACGGGGACGGCGTTACGGGTGTCGGCGACATCCTGCTGATCCTGGCCGCCTTCGGGGACCCCTGCCCGTAAGCGGAGCGGCATTCCAATGAAAAGCAACGGCCCGGGGGAAACTCCGGGCCGTTTGCTTGAAGGATGCTGGGGCTTGAAAGTAAACCTCAACGCAGCAGGACCACGGTGCCGGTGTAAATCTTGAAGGCATCGCAACTGCCCTGGGCCTCAAGGCGCCACGTAAACAGGTCGGTCTTGCTTGAACGCCCCAGGTTTTCCGGGCTGCCGTTCCACCACCACCCTTCGCGGTCCGTTTCGAATACAGCGTCACCCCACCGATTGAAGATCCACATGTGGAAGGATTCCACCCCCGTCAGGACCGGTCCGAAACCGTCATTGAGGCCATCGTTGTCCGGGGTGAAGGCCGAAGGAACGAAGACGGTCATGCCATCGATCACGTCGACCACGGTGCTGCCTTCTGAAATGCAACCAGCCCCGTTCATGACAGTCAGCACAACTTCGAAACTGCCCGATGACAGGTAGGTGTGTTGGGCCTCATCCGCCCCATTGTCATCCCCACCCGGGCGGGCCTGCACGTACCCGTCCCCGAAATCCCATTGGCGCCAGGCGATGCTGTCGCCGGTGAGGTCCACGAATTCCACATCGGCCCCCGGGAAGCACACCTCTTCGGGACCGGAGAGCAGCTCCACCTCGGATGGCAGGGTCGCAGGCACCTCGACCTCGATGGTCGTGAGACAGCCATTGCCATCCACCAATTCGACCTCGTAGAGGCCGGCGTCGAGGCCCACCTGCTGCTCGGAGAAAGCCGACAGCGGAATGGGTGCCGAAAACCCATCGGGCCAGATGACCAGCGCAGGGGGAACATCCACAGCAAAATCCGCCCTGAGTTGTCCCTCCCCCGACTCACAGGTGTCCGGTGTGGTGCTCAGGATCAGCAGGGGCGGCAAAGGCGCGGACAGGTGCAAGGTGTCGAAGGCCGTGCAGCCATTCGCATCGATGACCGTGAAGACATTCTCGCCCGGCGCCAGGCCCGACAGCGTGTCATTGGTGGCGAATCCATCCTCGGCCGGGAACGCGTAGTTGGGAATGCCTCCCGATGCGTTCAACGCCACCCTGCCGTCCTCGGCATCGAAACAGCTGACGGCGAAGCCGTTGAAATTGGAAACGACCTGGGCGTCCATGGACAGTGGATCCGGTGCTTCGAGCAGGACCTCTATGGTGTCCGTACACCCCAGCAGGTCCGTGACCACACCCTTGTACAGCCCCACGCCCAGACCGGAAGTATCCACGATGGCGCCACTGGCCGCCTGCCATTCCCAATTGTAGTTTCCGAAAGGCGCATACCCCCCCACCGCGGCCTCCGTGATGCTGCCGTCCGTCTCCTCGGGACAGGAGACCTCAAAACCGTTGTAAGGTGCCGGGGCAAAAGCCTGTGCATCCACATCGTAGACTTCGAAGGGTTGCTCGAATTCCGAATCGGGTCCGCCGCAAATGGACTTCAGCCGCACGATGAACGTCCCGGATTCGTACATCACGAACTGTAGGGTGTCCGTGCTGCCGGGGATGGAATCCCAGACTACACCAGGGCCTTCGAGGTACCAATACTGGTGACAGCGCAATCCCAGTTGCGTCGTGTTCACCACCGTCACGGTATCCCCTAGGCACACCAGCAGTTCGTCCATGTCGAACTGCGGTTCGTTGAAGCACTCCTGGCACATGTACGTGTCTTCCGGTTCGAAGGGGGTCACCGTGATGTTGCCCGTGACGGCAGTGGGAGCGAATGTCGGTGGGGCGAAGTCGTAGACGGTCGCAGGATTGTCGTAGCCCGGGATGGGCAGATTGGAGATGACCCACTCACCCGGGGGGGCGGGAAGCGTGGCGTCGTGAAATGACACCATTCCATCCGTTGCCCGCCAGGCGCGCAAGGTGAAGGGCTCGTCCTCGGTGAAGCCCTCGAAACTGTTGTTCGCGTTGATGACGAACTCCTCCCCGAACAATGCCAGGTCGACGCGGCTCTGCGCCCCCACCATCTGCACCGGTGCGCTCCCCACGCAGTTCCCTTCAGCGTCGAATGCTCCGATCACATCACCGGGCGACATGGGGGCACCCTGCAGGGTCACGGTCGCCTGGAAGATGCCGAACGGGTCCGGGTACTCCGTGTTCCACGGGGCCGGTGTCGCAGGCAGGTCCTCTGCCGCAACGGCGATCGGCAGCAAGGGCATCGACACCGGAATGTTTTGGCAGGACACCGCCCCCTCGAAATCGGTGCGGATGAAAAGGGGGTCCATCGAATCCGAGAAAAAGGGCGAGGAATGGGTCGTACCGAAAATGGTCGAATAGGTGTGGGCGGAAATCGTGTACCCGAGGTCGTCGTCGTACTGGACCCCGATCCCCTTGTCCAGCTGATTGCCTCCGTATGTCTGCGCCCATTCGACCTGGGCCGATCCGGTGGTGTTGATCTTGACAAGGAGGATGTCCAGGGCTGCCATTTCCTGGTACAGCGCATCGGGGTAATTGGACACCGGACTTCCATACCCATCGGTACTGCCCACGAGGGCGATGCCCCCTGGGACGAAAATCAGATTGCGCCCCACATCCTTGCCGGGACTGCCCAGCACCCGTGACCACTCGACGTCCCCATCGGTAATGTCCAGTTTCATCAGCAGGATGTCCGATTGGCCGATGCCACCATTGACGGTGGACCCCATGACGTAGGTCTCCTCGGTCACCGGGTCCACGAGCGCCGTGGTGCCCCAGGAAAGGAAACCCGCGAAATCCTCTGCGATGTAACCCGTGCCGTATTGCTTCTGCCAGATGAGGTTGCCCAAGGCATCCACCCGGGCGGCCTGCACGTCGCTGCCACTGAAGGTCTCGTTGGTCACGAAAAAGAAACCGCCATCGCTCAGGGGTGACACTTTCAGGGCCTTGTCGCTGAGCGCGGGATACCGGCGGGCCCAGATCACATTGCCCGCGTCGTCCAATCGGACCAAGGAAGCGGCCGACGCTGCCTGGCCACTTGCAATGAAGCCGGAAGCCAGGGGCTGTACGTCGAAGACCCATTCCAGGCCCTCGATGTACTTGTGCCACTCCAGTCCACCATCGGCCGCCAACTTCATGACGAAGGACTCGCCCGCCCCGGAACCGAGCTGGATTTTGGAACCGCCGATGACATATCCTCCATCATCGGTGGGCTCGATGCTCTTGCCTCCTTCGGATTCAGGAGTCCCGTAGAGGTTGAACCACTCGCGGTTGCCGCAAACGTCAACCTTGTAGACGTAAACGTCGCATTCGCCAGCGGCGCCGTTGAACATGTGCTGTCCCGTGGCGATGAATCCCCCCTCCGGCGATGTCGTGATCGCGAGTCCGCCTTGGCGGTTCATGAGGTTGTAACGGCGGATGAAGGTCTGCTCCAGCCCACCTTGCCCCATCATGCCCCATGAGAGGCACATGGCCAACATCCCCGCAACCCCCTTTCTCATGGCTCGAGCGGCTTGGGTGGTTGTACCTGAAGGGTATCGAATTGCAGGTAGGTGATGTGCGCCTCCTGGTATCCAAGTCCAGTGAGCCAATCGGTGTATGTCCCTTGATCCTGCGCCTTGTCAAGCGGCACGCAAAACGCAATCTCACTTTCGGCCCTGCGGCAATGCACCCAATCGGCCCCTTTCTCCTCGAGGATTTCGAGAAACATGGGTGTGAGGAATGGACACATGAAGCCCTCGCCCGCCATGGCGATTTCCACCTTCAACCAGGGCGGATCCTGAATTTCCCCGTCATGGGGCACCCCCACAATGAGGGCCAAATAAGCAAGGCAGAAAGGCAGCATCTGGTTTGGTCAGCTGCACAAATCTATTCATTCGGTACACTTTATAATAACCGTCAACCGCCCGTTTCACCGACGGTGCCAACTCATGGGTTATTATACAATTGTTATACATCTTGCGAGATGAAGTCCAGTGAAGAATGAACAGTGGTGTTGAACACCAATTTTTCATCATGAGCGACATCACCATCCTGAATTTTGGCTGCGCATATTCAATTTTAGACACAATTACAAAGTTGTAAGTGGATTCCTATACCCCTCGCTATTCCCTAGGGGTGACTGGACGGTAAATTGTCGGGTTAGACTGCAATGACCATGCAATACCAATTCTCCCTGCTGACATTCATCCTGTTGGCTTTTTCTTCCGTCCAAGCCCAGTCGAATGCCCTGACAGGCAGCGAATCGGCAACGGAGCTCGTAGCTGAAAGGACATGTCAAGCGCACGAGAAACACGTGCAGATGATGGGACTCCAGAAATATGCGGATGCCCAGCAGCGCATTGAGGACCACACCGCCGAATGGGCGCCCGTCGTGGCCCAGCAGCGTGCCAACAACCAGAATCCGGTGGTGACCATCCCCGTGGTCTTCCACGTGGTGTACCGCACGTCCACAGAGAACATTTCCGACGCACAAATCCAATCACAGCTGGACATCCTCAATGAGGATTTCCGTCGATTGAACGCGGACGCCGACAATACTTGGCCCCAGGCCGCCGACACGCAGATTGAATTCTGTCTCGCCAGCTTCGACCCTCAGGGCAATCCCTCCACCGGCATCCTCCGTGTGCCCACGACGGTGAATGGCTTCGGCACGAACGACGCGGTCAAATTCTCCAGTCAGGGTGGATCCGACGCCTGGCCGCGGGATGAATACCTCAATTTCTGGGTGTGCAACATCGGTGGTGGCATCCTTGGATATGCGCAGTTTCCAGGCGGCAGTGCCTCTACGGACGGTGTGGTGTGCGGCTACCAGTACACGGGCAATATCGGAACGGCTACGGCACCGTTCAACCTGGGCCGCACGGCCACCCACGAAGTGGGCCACTGGCTCAACCTCCGCCACATTTGGGGCGACGGCTCATGCGGGGCCTCCGACTTCGTGGACGACACCCCCGACTCCGATGGTCCGAATTATGGATGCGCCATCGGCAATGTGGCATGCAGCACCGTGGACATGGTCCAGAACTACATGGACTACTCCGACGACGCCTGCATGAACCTCTTCACGCAAGGCCAGACGGACCGCATGCTCGCCCTGTTCCAACCGGGCGGATTCCGCGAGCCGCTGCTGACCTCGAACGGTTGTGCACCTCCATGTGAGGTCGACTGTGGCTGCACGGACGATACGGCTTGCAACTTCGACCCGGCAGCGGTCAACGACGATGGCAGCTGCGACTTCAGTTGCTACGGCTGCACCGATGCTACGGCATGCAACTACAACCCGGCTGCCACCCTCGACGATGGCAGCTGTGTGGCGGGTGGTCCGCAGACCTTCGTCATGACGCTCAATACGGACCAGTACGGCTCCGAAACCTCGTGGGCCTTGACGGACGCCACCGGTGCGACCGTCATGTCGGGAAGCGGCTATGCCAACAACACGACCTACACGATCACGGAGGAGCTCTGCTACGGCTGCTACACGCTGACCGTCAATGACAGCTATGGTGACGGCATGTGTTGCGCCTACGGCAACGGCAGCTACAACCTTACAGTGAACGGAGACGTCGTGGCTTCCGGTGGTGAATTCGTCAGTACGGACGTGACCAATTTCTGCGTCGAACCGACGGACATCCCGGGGTGTACGGACGCCACGGCCTGCAACTTCGACCCCAATGCCACCGTCGATGACGGATCGTGCACCACGCTCGACGCATGTGGCGTCTGCGGCGGACCCGGTGCCATCTTCGAATGTGGCTGTACCGACATCCCGGCAGGCGATTGCGACTGCAATGGCAACCAAACCGATGCTCTCGGCGTGTGCGGTGGCGATTGTACGGCGGATGCCGATGCGGATGGCATCTGCGATGATGTCGACGATTGCGTCGGCACCGTGGACGCCTGTGGCATTTGCAATGGACCAGGTGCGATTTACGAATGTGGCTGCTCGGACATCCCCGCCGGAGATTGCGACTGCAATGGCAACGTCGTTGATGCCATTGGCGTATGTGGAGGCGATTGCACGGGCGACAGCGACGGTGACGGCATCTGTGACGATGTCGACACCTGCGTGGGCACCCTCGATGAGTGCGGTGTATGCAACGGCCCTGGCATTCCAGCCGGCGACTGTGATTGCTTCGGCAACCAGCTCGACGCCATCGGCGTGTGCGGTGGCAGCTGTGCCGCGGATGCCGATGCCGATGGCATCTGCGACGATGTGGACGACTGCGTGGGCCAATATGACGCGCTCGGCGTGTGCAACGGCTCCTGTGCCGCGGACGCGGACGCAGACGGCATCTGTGATGATGTCGACGACTGTGTCGGTCAATATGATGCCCTCGGCGTCTGCAACGGAGATTGCCCGGCCGACCTTGACGGAGACGGTGTCTGCGACAACGCGGAAATCCCCGGTTGCCAGGATGCGGCGGCGTGCAACTACGACCCGGCGGCAACGGACGATGACGGTTCCTGTGTATTCCTCGGGGATGCCTGTGATGACGGCAATGCCTTGACGCTGGGTGACGTCTACACCGATTGTGCCCTCCCCAACTTCGGTTGTCAGGGCGTCGGTCCGGAGGTCATCTGGAAGGAGACCTTCGGAGACGAGCCCTTCCTCGGCTACGGATACAATGGAACGCTGGACAACTCCTCCGCGGAAACCGAGTGGAGCATCACGTTCGGCGGCAACACCGACTACTTCCAGACGACGCTCTCAGGTGACACGGTCATGCAAGGGCGCGATACGGACTTCGAATGCACGTGGACCACAAGGGTCATCGACGTGAGCGGATACACCGACCTTCAGGTGACCGCAGCCTTCGAAGAGTCCGGAAACCAGGAACCGGGGGACTTCATCAAGCTCGAGCTCATTCTCGACGGGACCACCACGGAGCTGGCCAACTTCAGCAACGACTTCAATTCCGGAACGCTTCCGCTGACCTCTGTTCCCAACGGAACGAACCTGCAGCTCCGCGTCACAATCCTGAACAATGCCAATGGCGAGACGCACAGCTTCGATGACGTCTACGTCTATGGTGTCCCGAGTTGTCTGGACTCGGATGGCGACGGACTCTGCAATGATGTCGATGGGTGCTCCGACCTCACGGCATGCAACTTCAACGACCCGGCAGCCACGTCCTGCCTGTTCAACGATGCCTGCGGTGTTTGTGATGGCCCCGGTGCCATTTTCGAATGCGGCTGCAATGACATCCCGGCCGGCGACTGCGATTGCGATGGCAACCAGCTCGATGCGTTGGGCGTGTGTGGCGGCGGCTGTGCGGCCGACGCCGACGGTGATGGCATCTGTGACGATGTCGACCCCTGCGTGGGCCAGTTCGATGAGTGCGGGGTCTGCAACGGTCCCGGTGCGGTGCTGGAATGCGGCTGTTCCGATATCCCGACCGGCGACTGCGACTGCGACGGCAACCAACTCGACGCCCTCGGCGTGTGCGGTGGAACCTGTACGGCAGATGCTGACGGAGACGGAATCTGCGACGATGTGGATGACTGTGTTGGGACGATCGATGCGTGCGGTATCTGCAACGGTCCAGGGGCCATTTACGAGTGCGGCTGTTCCGATATCCCAGCGGGCGACTGCGATTGCGATGGCAATCAACTCGACGTCATCGGCGTCTGTGGTGGAACCTGTACGGCGGATGCCGATGGAGACGGCATCTGTGACGATGTGGACGATTGCGTAGGCACGGTCGACGCCTGTGGCGTCTGCAACGGTCCAGGTGCCATCTACGAATGCGGCTGCTCCGACATTCCCGCGGGCGATTGCGACTGCGATGGCAACCAGCTCGACGCCGTGGGCGTGTGTGGCGGTACCTGCACCTCCGATACGGACGGTGATGGTGTATGTGACACCGACGAGGTGCCCGGATGCGACGACCCGCTGGCGCAGAACTACAACCCCCTCGCCACGGACAACGACGGCAGCTGCACCTATGCACCCGCCTCGTTCGATGGCCTTGAGTTCGAGCCCTATCAGCTGAACAGTGTGGCCGAAGGCGTGCACACCTTCCGGGTCTATGCCAAGTTTGCAAACCCGAACGACCAACTCGTTTCGGTGTACGGAACGGCGACCAACCCATTGTCCGTCACCACTTCGACGTCCTTCTTCCAGGACGCCCTCGGCGGCGCCACGGCAGCGAGCATCAACCCCCTGCTCTTCAACGATTTCCCAAGCCTTGAGTGGGACAGCTTCATCTCCATCGGTGCGGCCGACAACTCGAGTACCGGAATCCAGACCGCAGGGTTGGATGTCGGGGCATTCGAAGCCGGCGGAACACTGGCCTCGGATCCCGTTACGGGTGGCAGTTGGTTCGTCTTCCCGGACCAAGAGCCCCAAGCCTTCCCGGATGCGCAGGGCCGCGTTTTGATCGGCCAGTTCACCACGAACGGCACGGTCACCTTGACCTGCAACATCCAGTATCGGGCTTCAGACGGCACCAACCCGCAGGCGACCAACCTGACCATCGTCTTCCCGAACAATTGTCCCGAAGACATCAACGGCGATGGCCTTGTGGCGGTCGATGACATCCTGATCCTGCTGTCGAGCTTCGGCTGCCTCGGTACGGAATGTGTCGGCGACATCGACGGCGATGCGGTCGTGGGCGTGTCCGATGTACTGGCGGTGCTCAGTGCATTCAGTACGTCCTGCTTCTGATCGACCCACTCCAGAAACCAACATGCGCAGTTTCATTCTTCTGGCCGCAACGGCGGTCCTCCCCCTCCTCCTGTGTGCACAGACCCCTTGCGAAGGGGGCGCTGCTGCGGGCTACCCCTGTGATCAGGTCGACCTCATGGGCTTCGTACCCTCCTCCTCCATGGGAGGCGGTGATGCAGAGGACCTGTGGGGCTGGACCGATCCGCAGGACGGCAAGGAATACGCCATCGTGGGGATGGCGGGCACCACGGCTTTCGTGGACATCTCGACCCCCACGGCACCGCTCGTGCTCGGCACCCTGCCCTCCCATACCGGCAGCTCGCTGTGGCGGGACGTGAAGGTGCATGCTAACCATGCCTTCATCGTTTCGGAGGCCTCCGGTCACGGGCTGCAGGTGTTCGATTTGACACGGCTGCGCAACGTAACCAACCCGCCCGTCACCTTTACGGAGGACGCCCACTATGCCGGTTTCGGCAATGCGCACAACATCGCCATCAACGAGGCGAGTGGGCGCGCCTATGCGGTGGGTTCCAACACGTTCAGCGGTGGCCTGCACATACTCGACATCTCCAACCCACTGAGCCCGTCGCTCATCGGCAGCTTCGCGGAGGACGGCTACACCCACGATGCCCAGATCGTGAACTACAGCGGTCCGGATGCGGCCCACGTCGGCAAGGAGATCGCCCTCTGCTTCAACGAGAACTCCATCGCCATCGTGGACGTCACCGATGCCGCCGACCCGCTGATGCTCAGCAATACGGGCTACGCCGCATCGGCCTACACCCACCAGGGATGGCTGACGGAAGACCAGCGCTACCTGCTCGTCAATGACGAAAACGACGAGGGCAGCGTAAACACCCGGACGTACATCTTCGATTGCCTCGACCTCGATGCACCGGTCCTCATCGGTACGCACGTGGGCGCGACCACGGCGATCGACCACAACCTCTACAACCACCAGGGCTACTGCTACCAGGCCAATTACCGCGCTGGACTGCGCATCCTCGACCTAGCCGACGTGGCCTCCGGTCAGCTGACCGAAGTGGCCCACTTCGACGTCTACCCTTCCTCCGACGCGGCCCAGTTCAACGGCGCGTGGAGCGTCTACCCCTTCTTCGCTTCCGGCAACCTCATCGTCAGCCACATCGAGGAGGGCCTGTTCATCCTGAAGGCCAACATCGGATCTACCGGTCCGCCGACACCACCGTCCGACCTGACGCTTCAGCCCCTGCGCGACTGGCTCAAAGCCAATTGGTACGACGGACTGCACACGGACCTCGGCTACAATGGCGCCCGCGAGCAGATGTACGGCTCCGTCGACGAGGTCGGCGGACAGATCGAATGCGTCTACACGGGCTTCCAGCAGAACGCGGCCTTCGTGACCTTCCCCGACCCCATCAATGCGGAACACCTCGTCCCGCAGAGCTACTACGGCTCGATCAGCCCGATGCGGTCCGACATCTGGAGCCTGCGCCCCTCGCACGGCAGCCCGAATTCCGCCCGCTCCAACAGCCCGTACGGCGAGGTGGATGACGCGGCCGCCCAGTGGTATGGCGTGGATGCCAACGGCAACTACTTCTCAACCGGTACGATTCCGGCCAACGCGGACGACTTCAGCGAGCGCTCCAACGGCGTGTGGGAGCCCCGCGAATCGCAGAAGGGCGATGTGGCCCGCGCGGTGTACTACTTCTACACGATGTACCCCACGCAGGCCGGCGACATCTCGGGCGTGTGCGACCCGCAGACGCT
>CALKUW010000006.1 GCA_937996585.1 uncultured Flavobacteriales bacterium | reverse complement strand
CGTCCTCGAGCTCTGCATCCTCCGGGTGCTGCGCCAGGGGGAGGCCTACACCTCCGACATCGTGGACGCCCTCAAATCGGTCGACCTTCTGGTCGTAGAGGGCACGATCTACCCATTGTTGACCCGCATGAAGAATGCCGGAACCCTGACCTATCGATGGGCGGAGAGTCCCTCCGGTCCACCGCGGAAGTACTACGACATGACCGACAAGGGCCGTGCGCTGCTCGAGGAACTCGAGGTGGCGTGGGATCAATTCGTCGACTCGGTCAACTCCCTGAACAATCCTCCCAGCAATCTTCCCGCAAACACCCGAACATCATGATGGAAACACGCAGCATATCCCTCGGCAATCTCATTTTCCAGGTGGAGTTGCCCGCCTTCGAGGCGTTGAGTCACTACTTGGACGCCCTGCGCGAAGCCCTCGTCGGGACGGAAGGCGCAGAAGAGATTGTCCAGGAGGTCGAGAACCGCATGGCCGAACTGTTTTCGGCAGACCTGGCCGGCGCATCCCGCGCCATTCGCATCGACGATGTCGAGCGGGTGTGCAGGCAGCTCGGCGACCCCGCGGATTTCAGGGAGGATCAGGCGCCGGATGGTGCTCCCGGAGACGGCCGTTCCCATCGCCCGGGCGGTCAGT
The DNA here is from genome assembly GCA_937996585.1 of uncultured Flavobacteriales bacterium. GTDB lineage: Bacteria > Bacteroidota > Bacteroidia > Flavobacteriales_D > Sanyastnellaceae > UBA8752. The sequence goes on along the minus strand of CALKUW010000006.1, from coordinate 8,017 downwards.
TCGACCGTTCACGTCGCCGTTGGTTTCGCGACCCGGACGACCGTGTCGTTGCAGGTGTGGCATCGGGCATTGCCTACCGGTTCGGAGTGGATCCCGTCGTGATACGGGCCTTGTTCGTCGCATTGATGTTCTTTACAGGCACAGGATTGCTCTTCTATCTGATCCTCTCGGCCATTGTACCGGTGGCGAAGACGGCGAGCGATCGCCTCGCCATGAAGGGCGACCCGGTCACCCTGGAGTCCATCATGAACAGCGTGGAGTCCAGGCTTCACCGCACCCGAAATCAGGATACAGGCGGTGAGCGTCAATGGGCCGTTCGGTGGCGGCACTTCATGTCGGAGTCGCTCCCCCTTTTCCTGAAGGGCCTGGCCAAGGGCATTGGATGGGTCGCCCTGTCCTGCGTCATCCTCATCATCCTCGTTTTCGGGGCCCTTGCGCTGTCCACGGCCGTGGGCGTCAGCTTCCCCTGGTGAGCGCATTTTCTTTCACAATTCCCCATTCTCATTTTCCCCAACTTTACATCCTCTACTTGAGGCTTTTCACAACCACCTTACATGACTTTCGGTAAGCAATTCCTGGCGAGCCTGCTGGGCTCCACCCTCGCCCTCATCATCGCGGGCTCCCTTCTCATCTTCATCTTCGTCGGCGCGCTGGTCGGCGGCCTGTCCGCCGCCTTCGCCGAGGCCGGAGACGACATCGAGTCCGACTTTGACTTCGGGGTCGACATCGAGGAGGGATCGGTTCTCCACCTCACCTTCGATGCGCCGCTCGCCGAGCGCGGCATGGAGGTGCCTTTCACCATTGGCTTCGGCAGCCTTGAGCCCGAGACGCAGATGGGTCTGAACCACTTCCTGTCCGACATGGAGCGGGCTGCGGAGGATGACCGCATCGAAGGCATCCTGATCCAGGCGGACATGCTGTCGGGTTATCCCTCCATGCTGGGGGAGGTGCGCGATGCGCTCGTCCGGTTCAAGGCTTCGGGCAAATGGATTGTCGCCTGGAGCGAGATCTACTCCCAGAGCGCCTATTGGATGGGTTCGGTGGCCGACGAGCTGTACCTGCATCCCGAAGGCGGCATTGACCTGCGTGGCATGAGCCTGGAGACGACGTTCTACAAGCGGATGCTGGCCGACCTCGGCGTCGAGATGACCATCGTCCGAGGCCCTGACAATACCTACAAGAGCGCCGTGGAACCCTATCTGCGCGAGAGCATGTCCGACGCGAACCGAGAGCAGCTGACCGCACTCATGGAGGATTTCTGGGCGCGCATGGGGGGCGATATCGCGATGGCGCGGGGCATGACCATGGAAGCGTTGGACGCCCACCTCAACGAACTCACCATGCGCACCACGCAGGATTTCCTCGAGCAGGGATTCGTGGATGGCCTGCTGTATGAGGATGAATTGCATGCCATGCTCCTCGAAAAGGGGGTGACCGAGGATGAGGACGAAGCATCGCATGCGCAACTCGTCAGCTACGGGAAATACCACAATCCGGACTTCTTCGAAGATTTCATTACGACCCTGCAGGTCGAGATGGAAGGGGGCGAAGGCGATGAAGACGAAGACAAAGACGAAGACGAAGACGAAGCCGGCTCCGTGGCTGTGGTGTTTGCCGTGGGGGCCATCGAGAGTGGCGAGGGGGACGATGCCACCATCGGCTCCGAGCGCATCGCCGGCGCCCTGCGTGAAGCGCGTCTCGATCCCGAGGTGGGCGCTGTGGTGCTCCGGGTGAATTCGCCGGGCGGCAGTGCACTCGCCAGCGATGTCATCTGGCGGGAAACCGTGCTTCTCAAGGAAGCCGGAAAGCCGGTGATCGCCTCCATGAGCGACCTGGCCGCCAGTGGTGGTTACTACATCAGCTGCGCCGCAGACCACATCCTCGCCCAGCCCAACACCATCACGGGCAGCATTGGCGTATTCGGGGTGTTGCCTTCTGCGGGCAAACTCATGCGCGAGCGCATTGGTCTCGATTTCGACGGGGTGCAGTCGCACAAGCACGCCAATGCCATCAATGGCCATACACCGGTTGGGGGCGAGGCGCTCGCCGCCATCAACGATGGGGTCACGGACATTTACAACGGTTTCATTTCCCGTGTGGCCGAGGGCCGCGGCATGACCGTCGAAGCGGTGGATGAGATCGCCCGTGGCCGGGTGTGGACCGGGCAGGATGCGATGGAGATCGGCCTGGTCGACGGCATGGGCAACCTGCAGGACGCGGTGGCCATGGCCGCTGAAATGGCGGGCATCGCCGATCCGGAGCTGGTCGAATTGCCGGAAGCGGTAGACCCGTTCGAGCAGTTCCTCGAGGACTTTGCCGGAGTATCGACGGCCATGGCCCTCGCAGAAGCGGCCGGCGTCGAGGATGACCTGCTCGCGCCCCTGTTGGAAGTGCAGTCGCTGGTCAATGCGGCCCCCCAGGACCGCATCCAGGCCCGCTTGCCCTACACCCTCCGCATCCGCTGATGGGGGAAGGGCACCGTGCCACTTCCATGGACGCGTTGGGGCGGCTGACCCCGGAGGCCTTTGCGGCCGCCGGAAAGCTGCCCCTGCGCTTTGTCCTGGACAATTTGCGCAGCGGACTCAACGTGGGCTCGGTGTTCCGAACGGCGGACGCCTTCAGGTTGGAGGGCATCGACCTCTGTGGATACACCGCGCGCCCGCCTCACCGTGACATCCTCAAGACTGCCCTCGGTGCGACCGAGCATGTCGCTTGGAAAGCACATGAAACCACCGTCGAGGCGGTACATGGCCTCCAAGCTGCCGGGTTCAAGGTCTTCGCCCTGGAGCAGGCATCGGCGTCGGTTTCCCTCGAGCAATGGTCTCCCTTGGCTTCCGAGCGATGGGCGGTGGTCCTGGGCAACGAGGTGCGCGGGTGCTCCGAGGACGTCCTCAATGCCGTGGATGGCGTGCTGGAGATTCCGCAATTCGGGGTCAAGCACAGCCTCAACGTCTCCGTCGCGGCAGGCATGGTCTGCTGGCAGGCCTATGGCTCCATGGGCACGCCCGGGGGATGATCCATTCCCCCACAGTCCGGCGGGATCACTGCTGGGCCATGCCATGAAAAAGCCCCGGTCCGCAGAGGCGGCCGGGGCTTTTTGATGTCGTTTTCGCGGAGTTCAGTCGAGGTCGCGGAACTCGAGGTCGGCACTCGCCTTGGCCGAGAGACCGGCGTCCTTCTGGACAGCCATGTCGCGGTGCTGCTTGGCTTCGGCGCTGTTGCCGAGGCGGGCGTTGGCGATGGCCATGACATAGTGGGCCACGGCGCTGTCGTCGTCCGCATTGTTGAGGATGGTCTTGGCGCCATTGGCGTCGCCGTTGAGCAACTTGGCCAAGGCCGCGTTGACCGTGTTCTCCCCGCTGAAGCTGGAGACGGCCTGGCTGTATTCACCTTCCTGGATGGCGAGGATGCCCTTGTTGTACTTCACGGCATCACCGGCACCGGAAGCACTGCTCAGGTAGCGCTTCGCGTCCGTCAGGTTGCCCTTCATGCGGGCCACGGCGCCGAGGTTGTTGTTGATGATGGGGCTGTCTCCGCGCTCGTCGGCCGCCATGAAGCGGTCGGCGGCCTGGTTCAGCTTGCCCATGGCCATGAGGCAGACGCCCTCATTGTTCGGGCCGCGCCAATCGTCGGCGTGCACCCGGCTCGTGGCCTCGTAGACGGCGAGCTTGTCATCATTGTTTTCGAACAGGGTAGCAGCATACAGGGACTCTTCCACGGTCAGGGTGTCCGGGTTGCTCATCGCCAGGTCCATCAGCTCCTCATCGGTGTAGCCCTCAATGTCGTAATGGAGGGTGATCATGGAGCGGCGCAGGGCAGGTAGGATCTCCTTCTCGATTTCGTTGTAGGTCTTCGCGATGTTCTTGATTTCCTCTTCGCGTCGGTTCTTGTCGCTGTACATGGAGAGGACGCGGAGGATGAGGTCTTTGTCCTCGATGTCCGAAGCGCGCATCAGGCTCTGGAATCCTTCCCAGTCCTCACCCTTCGGGTTGTTGCCGTAGAAGCCGTCCTCGACGTCGATCTTGGCCCGCTTGAGCAACTTGGCGACGGCGGCATTGGCGCTCTCAGCGCGCTCGAGTGCGAGGTCCTCGTTGAGCGTGATTTCACCCTCGGGAGAAGCATAGGCGCTCACGCTGGTGCGCTTGAGCATGACGCTGTCGTGGTCCGCAGCGAAAGAGACGAACTCCTTCAGCGCCACCATGTCGTCGTCACGGAGTTCCGCATTGCGCACGCGGGAGGCGTTGTACTCGTAGTTGATTTCGGCTTCAGTCGTGTAGGAGATGACCCGCTGGAAGGCGTCTTCGCCCATGACGAAGCGGTCGTCAGCCTGCACCCAGTTGGGCGTGGTGATCACCCCATCGCCGAGCACGACAGGCTCGAAGTCCATGGTCTTGCTGCCCATCGTTCCGCTGATGCGCAGTTCGAGGCGGGCGCCGTCCTCCATGCCTTCCTCATAGGGGACGGAGGCGGAGTAGTCAAAGGACTTGGCGCTTTTGAAGGGCACCACCGTGTAGTTTCCGGCGGCATCCTCACCCTGGAAACCTTGGGTTTTGAAGGCGGCCTCACCACCTTCCCAGACGAGGACCGGCGTGGCTTCGATGATGGCCTTTTTGGCGAAGTACTTCTCGGGGAAGGTGCCGGACAGGCTCAACTCGACTTCACCGCCCCGCATGATGAGGGGCTCGGGGTCCATGGAGAGGTTCAGTTCCTCGATGGCCTTCTCCATCTTGCCGAGACCTCCACAACCGGGGAGGGCCAACAGGAGAACAAAAGCGGGGAGGAGGATGGCCAGTGACTGGCGAAGGGTGTACTGCATGTTCATGAATCGTAACGCGGGCAAAATTAAGGGTTGGTCAACACCAATCAGGCTTGGACAACCCCCATTGAGGAGAACTTTCTAATACGGGCGTCAATGCGCTTGTCGGCATTCTGGACGCGGAGTTTTCTGAGGTGTTTGAGGATTTCTTCCTTGACCGATGCGAAGGCCGCTGCACGGTCGTTGTGGGCACCGCCGAGGGGCTCGGGGATGATGCCGTCGATGAGCTTCTGGCCCAGCATGTCGTCCGCGGTCAGCTTCAGCGCCTCCGCAGCCTCCACCTTGTGGTCCCAGGAGCGCCACAGGATGCTCGAGCAGGATTCCGGGGAGATGACCGAGTACCAGGTGTGCTCCATCATGAGTACCCGGTCGCCGATGCCGATGCCCAGCGCGCCGCCGGAGGCACCTTCGCCGATCACGACACAGATGACGGGCACGCGCAACTGCATCATCTCGATGAGGTTCCGTGCGATGGCCTCTCCCTGTCCGCGTTCCTCGGCCTCGAGGCCCGGATAGGCGCCGGGGGTATCGATGAGGCAGACGACGGGGCGGTTGAATTTCTCGGCCAGCTTCATCAGACGCAATGCCTTGCGGTAGCCTTCCGGATTGGCCATGCCGAAGTTCCGGTATTGGCGCAGTTTGGTGTTTGCACCCTTCTGCTGCCCGACGAACATCACCGGCAGGTCATCGATCATGCCGAGCCCACCCACCATGGCCTTGTCGTCCTTGCAGTAGCGGTCACCATGGAGCTCCATGAAGCGTCCGTCCGTCAGGGCGGCGATGTGGTCGAGGGTGTACGGCCGGTCCGGGTGGCGGGACACCTGAACCCGTTGCCAGGGCGTCAGGTTGGAGTAGATCTCCTTGCTGACCTCGTCGATCTTCTGCTCGAGGTCGGTGACCGTGCTCTGCATGTCGACCTGCCCCTGCCCATCGATATCCTGGGCCTGCTCAAGTTGTTCCCTCAGCTGGCGGATGGGCTCTTCGAAATCGAGGTAGTTCATGTGAATGCGTTCCTCAGGGTTTCCCAAAGGGGAGTTTCCATCTGCAAACCTACTGCAGCCGGGCTTTCCCTGCGACTTTCAGCCGGGTATTGTCAACCGTTGCCGGTGAGTTCCTGCACCATCGCGCGAACAGCCCTTCCGCGGTGGCTCAGGGCATTTTTCCGAACGGCATCCATTTCGGCAAAAGTGACCGGTTCGCCGTCCGGACGGAACACGGGGTCATAGCCGAATCCTTCCGCCCCGCTGCGCTCCTCCGCGATGGCTCCGGTGCAGATGCCTTCGAAGGTCCGGGTGCCGTCCCGGCCCGTCAAGGCGATGACCGTTCTGAACTGCGCACGGCGGTTGTCCTGTCCTGCCAAGGCGCCGAGCAATTTGGCCATGTTGGCGTCGGCATTCTTCGCGGGACCGGCGTAGAAGGCCGTGTCCACACCGGGCGCGCCTCCGAGGGCCTCGACCTCAAGACCGGTGTCATCGGCAAAACAATCCACCCCGTAGTGGGCCTTGACGTATTCCGCTTTCTGTATGGCGTTGCCCTCGATTGTGCCGGTCGTCTCGGGCACCTCTTCGGCGCAACCGATGTCATCGAGGCCGACGATCTCGAAGTGTCCATCGAGCATGGCGGCGATTTCCTTGACCTTTCCCGGATTGCGGGTGGCGAAGACGAGGCGGGGAAGTGGCATGGGACGAAGATGCAACACCCGTCACTTCCTGCGCACCTTGCCGGTGGCCGTCTCTTCGAATGCGGCTACGAATTCCACGCTTCGGGGGCGAATGGCACCCTCATCGGCACCCGCTTCGAGCAGGGCATCCGCCAATTTTGCCTCACCCGTGCCTTCCACCACGAGGGTAATCCTGTCGCCCAGCGCCGGATCCGGCCTGCCGGCCACATACCATCGTCGGTCGCCAAGCAGCGCACCGAGATGGGGGGCCAGGGCCTGCTCGAGGACGTGTGGGTGGACCTTGATGCCGCCCGAATTGAGCACGTCGTCCAGCCGGCCGAGCCACCGGAAGCCGCCGTCCGCCGCTTCTATAGCATCCCGGGTGCGCAACCCCTGTACGCCGCGTTCGGGCGCATCGATGGTCAGCGCCCCATCCTGCTCCACCTTGACGGAGACGCCTTGCAGAGGACGGAAGACGTCCGAGCCAAGCGTCCGGGTGGCGATGTGCGTCAGGGTCTCGGTCATGCCGAACCCGAGGTGGATGCGGCAACCATGCCGTACCTCCCCTTCGAGCAGTTGCATCTCGAGCACAGGGTCGAGGGGGGCACCGCCGAGCAGCAGCTGGTGGAACCGGTCGAGCTGCCCGGAATCCAGGAGGTGCCGCGCCTGCATGGGGGTGGCCACGCCGAAATCGAACCGCCCGGATGCTCCTGACACTACAGGCACCTCCGGCGCAGCTGAAGGGCGTGAGACGGCGAGGTCCCAACCCATTGACATGGCGCGCCATACCGCCATGCGTCCACCTGTGCCGCTGGCCGGCAGGGCCGACCACGTGGTGGTCTCTTCTCCCAGGCCGAAATGCGCTGCAGTGGCTTTCGCGGAGGCCAGCACGGCCTCAGGGGAATACCGGTGCTCCACGGGCTGTCCCGTGGTCCCGGAGGTGGTGGAGGCGGGCTGGCCGATGTTCCATTGCGCTGCGACGTCCTCCAATGCGGCGACCCAGGGTTCGGCGGCGGCAGCACCCGCGGGCTTCCCGGAAATGACGCGCCAGGCCTCCGTCATCCCAGGATGCTGCTGAGGTCCCAGGTGTGGAGCTTGCCATTGGCCCGCGCCGCGGGATGGTCCATGCGCAGGGTGCCACCCGACACCACGAGGGGGGAGGGAATGTTGTCCACGAACAGGCTGCCCGTGCCCAGGCCCTGCGGCAAGGGGCGCGGGTCTTCGGAAATGGCGTCTGCGGCCCATTGGGCGATGGCGTTGAGGCCAATGTTGCTCTCCAGGGCACTGGTGGCCCACCAACCTGCCTCCACCTCGGTGGCCAGGTCGATCCAGTGGTTGGCTTCCACGAATCCGCCGATCAGGCTCGGCTTCAGGATGATGTAATGCGGCTTGACGATGTGGAGCAGGTTGCGGCGCAGGTCCGTATCGTGGACGCCGATGAGTTCCTCGTCAAGGGCAATCGGGATGTCCGACCCGATGCACAGCGCCTGCATCTTCTTCCACTGCCCCGGCCGGATCGGCTGTTCCATGCTGTGGATGTC
>CALKUW010000005.1 GCA_937996585.1 uncultured Flavobacteriales bacterium | reverse complement strand
TGAGTGGTGCCTTTCTGGATATGACCCATCCCCAGGACATTGAAAAGGCGGGTCACATCGTGGATCGAGGTGGGTTTGCCCTGATTTCCCGAACTTGAGCAGACACCAGCTTGTTACATCGCCATGAACCTCAGCCAATTCTTGCCGCAATGGGGTGCGGTCATCCTTTCAATTCTCCTGTTCGCCCAGCCGAATGAAGCCCGGGCGCAGTGTGACTCCCTCGACTTCCAGCTGCTGTGCGAGGATGGGGCCCTGGTCAACGATGCCATTTTCGCCTGTGGCTTCGACTGCATTTTCGCAGGCGATCTGAACGCTTGTTTCTCCAATTGCATTGCCACGGCGATTCCCACCATGAGCACGGGCTGTGTGGGATGCTTTGCAGCGCAGAGCACCTGCGCCCAAGACAACTGCTTCTTCACCTGCGCCTTCGGAAGCACCGCCGATTGTGAGGCGTGCATCCTCGCGAACTGTCAAAGCCAGTTTGAGGACTGCGCCGGCATCGTCGACGCCGATGGGGATGGTCAGGATGTCATCTGCGACTGTGATGATGGCGATGCCAGCGTCTATCCCGGCGCTCCCGGCAGCGCTTCAGGCTTGGACAACAATTGCGATGGGATCATCAGCCTGGAGGAAATCCTCTGCGCGTTGGATCTGAATGGAGACTTCTTCGTTTCCGTGGCTGACGTTCTGCTCATCCTGGCCGATTTCGGTTGCCTCATTGGTTGTGGATCTGACGTTACCGGTGACGGCGCGGTCACAGTGAGCGATGTGCTTGAACTCCTCGGCGGATTCGGGGAAGGTTGCTGAAGACTCAGGCAAAGAAGCTGCGGCCCTCGCTCGCCCGGGCCCGCAACAGGGGGCTGCACCGGTATCGGTCCTCTCCGTATTTGGCTCTGAGCGCGTCGAGCGCATCGACACAATTTGACAGACCCACATCTTCCGCCCAGGCGAGGAGACCCTTGGGGTAATTGACCCCGCCTTTCATGGCCCTGTCGACGTCCTCCGCCGAGGCCACACCCCAGAAGACAGCATCGGCTGCCTCGTTGATCAGCATTACGAGGATGCGCCAGAGGATGTCCTGCCCGAGGTCTTTGTCCCTTCTGGGTTCCGGAAGAACGGCACCCTCGCCGTGCGCGTACCATCCACGTCCGGACTTTCGGCCCAACCACCCGGCATCCACATTGCGCTTCTGGGCGAAGGAGGGCTTGTAACGAGCATCATAATGGAATGCGGTCCAAACGCTTTCGGTCACCGCGTAATTGATGTCATTGCCGATCAAATCCATCAAGGCGAAGGGACCCATGCGGAAGCCGCCGAGTTCGGTCATGGCCCAATCGATGGTGGCCACATCAGCCACGCCTTCCTCGAGGATGCGGATCGCCTCTCCATAGAATGGGCGAGCGACCCTGTTGACAATGAATCCCGGCGTATCCTGCGCCAGTGCTGGTTGTTTGCCCCATTGCCTCATGAGAGCAAGCATCTCATCGCCAAGTCCTTCCCGGCTCTGCAGGGCAGGCACCACTTCCACCAGGGGCAGGAGTGGAGCCGGGTTGAAGAAGTGGAGTCCGATGAAGCGATCTGGGTGCTTCAGGCCAGCGGCCAATGCCGTAATGGAAAGGGAAGAGGTGTTGGACGCAATGGTGGCATCCGATGAGAGAACGGACTCGAGCCCACTGAAGAGAGCACCCTTCACCGCGGAATCTTCTACAATGGCTTCAATCACAAGCCCGCAGCCCGACAGGGCTTCCAAGGATGATCCCGTGGAAATCCTCGCGAGCAGGGCATCGGCCTCGTCCCGGCTGGCGCGCCCTTTTTCCACGGCACGGTCCTGGATCTTGGTCAGAAAGGCCATGGCTTGCTCAAGGGCTTCACGGTCGAGGTCCATGAGGATGACCTGATGACCTGCGGCGGAAGCCACCTGTGCGATTCCACGGCCCATGGTGCCGGCCCCAACTACGCCTACCATCATTTCCTTCAACATTGCATTGACAAAGGAAAGGTCAACAGGAACGAATGGCACCCCTCGGGAAAAAGGTTATCCGCCACAACGTGCCTTCCTTGCTGGTCAACGATTCCAAAGATGTCAAGATGCCTGCATTGCAAGGAGCGCCTGCTTGAGGGCGGCATTCCATATTCCGGTGATTTCTGCTCGGAATACTGCTACTCCACTTATGCCGGACCAGGTGCGGTCCGGCAACGAACACGTAAACCGAAGTACCATCCAATGGCTTCCCGCGATGCCGTTGGACGCATTCTCGAGCGGAACTGCAACATCCTGAAGGCCTTTGGTGCTTGGAGGCGCCAAGCCAACACGATGGATGACATCGGAGGGCTGCATTGGATGCGGGAAAGGGGCTTTGATTTCAGCTATCACACACACGTCACCAATCATGCGGATGGCAGCACTGAAGTATGGTGCTACGATGCGGGTTACCGTCTCGAAAGGAACGGCAATGTGGCTCCATTGGGAGCGGCTTCAGCGACGGCGCCGCTTTGATCTGCCCCCTTTTCTGGAGCCGTCCTTGCCGCCGCCGGGTTTTCGCTTCTTTTCGTGGAACGCCCCCTTGAATGTGGGGTCCGCCTTTCGCTTTTCCCGGTCGATGGCCCGCGCCATGGACTGTGCCTCCCATTTCGGGGTAGGCAGCTCTTCAACCCCTTCCGGTGTGGTCCCAAATACCAATGGGTTGCCGAGCAATTCTTCAATACGCTGCAAGGCTGCCTTCTCACTCGGGTCGACGAGGGTGATGGCCTGACCCTTGCGCTTCGCACGTCCTGTGCGTCCGATGCGGTGGATGTAGTCGTAAGGGTCCCGAGGAACGGTCACATTGACCACGAGGTCCAGTTGTGGCACATCGATGCCCCTGCTGGCAACATCCGTCGCCACCAGGTAGCGGACGTGACCCGCTTTGAAATCCTCCATGGCATTGATCCTGCTGTTCTGCCCCTTGTTGGCATGCAGGGTGCGCACGGAATCCGTCAAGTCCGAGGTGATCTTCTGTCCGATGCGCTCAGCCTGGTCCTTTTCCCGGACGAACAGCAGGGCCTGCTCCGGCATGTCCGGTGCAGCGAGCAGCCGTGTCAGCAAATTCAGCTTGGTGCCAAAGTTCGGGGCGCGGTAACCCGATTGCAGTACCGTTTCTACTGCAGTGGACTGCGGGGCCGCTTCAACGCGGGTGGGCCACAGGAGGAATTCCCCGGCCATCTCCTCCGTTTTCGGAGGGTATGTCGCCGAAAAAAGCAGGTTTTGGCGCTTTGTGGGCAGGATCTCCAAGAGCTTGCGGAGTTGAGGCATGAAGCCCAGGTCCATCATCCGGTCGGCCTCGTCCAGGACGAGGTGCGTAATCTCATTCGTAGTGAATGCTTGCCGGAGGTAGAGTTCCATGAATCGTCCCGGGGTGGCCACCACCAGGTCACATCCTGCCTCCATGCGTTCCTGCTGGGCTCTGTGCCCAACGCCCCCGTAGACGACCTGGATGCGCAAGTCGGTCCTTGTGGCCAATCGACCGGCAACGTCCGCAATCTGCAACGCCAACTCCTTGGCCGGCGTGAGGATGACGCACCGCGGCCCCCTGCCTTGGGCATGGGAAAGCATGGCCATGACGGGCAGGAGAAAGGCCAACGTCTTGCCCGTTCCGGTCTGTGCGATTCCAATGACATCCTGTCCGGAACGGATTCGGGGTATGGCCTTGCACTGGATCTCCGTGGGCTCAGAAATGCCCATATCATCCAATACATCGAGGTATTGCCGCGTGACCTTCAAATCGGCAAACGTCATGCTGCAAGATTAACCCACGAATCAAGCCGAGCACCGTTTCATTTCCTTGCTTTCCTTTGCCGCCCCGATGTCGACGCCTGAAATGCCTTCTGAACTCGTGTCTGCGTTCGGCCGAATCCGGAGTTACCTCGAAATGAGAGGACTCCATTTGCCGGCTGAGCCGAAGGACATACAGGCGGACTGGAGCCTACCCTTCGTTCGGTGGGTAGCGGGGAACACGACTTCGGGTGTGAAGTTCAATCTGCCCGACTCGGACCCTCCCGGCATTCGCATAGGGACACACAGGGACATCGTCTGCGACCCTGCGCTATACAACCTTGGACGCGTGGACGCCGGACGCCCGACGACCCACATCGTATTGGGCAGCAACCTCGCAGGTACGCCTTGGGTGCGGGCGTTGCTTGAAGCTAACAAAGCCATCTTCATCGACCGCAGCCTGAACGGTCGTGCTGCCCTGATGCAGCACCGTCAGCTCAGTGAAAAGATCGCCACCATCGTTCAGGACGGAGGGCACGTCTGGATCGCCCAGGGGCCAGGCCGATCCAAAGATGGTCGGGACGAGACAAGTGCCAGCCTTTTGAGAATGCTCGGGCTGGCCTGGGGCGGCGAGGAAAAGGGCCCCGAATCGCTGAATGGCCTGCTGCGCCCGGTCGTCATACGTTATGACTTGAATCCCTGCGACGCCTTCCTCGTGCGGGAAAAGCTGCAGGGCTTCAAGGCTGAGGGGGACGATGAAGAA
>CALKUW010000004.1 GCA_937996585.1 uncultured Flavobacteriales bacterium | reverse complement strand
TTTTGGGCTATGGCTACGACGGCACGACCAATACGGCCGCCAACGAGCCAGAATGGAGCATCTCCTTCGGTGGTCAGACCGACTACTTCCAGACCGTGCTCTCCGGGGACACCATCTTCGAAGGGGTCGACATGGATTTCGAATGCGTATGGACCTCCCGATCCATCGACGTCAGTGGATTCTCCGAATTGGAGGTGACGGCCGCTTTCCAGGAAAGCGGAAAGATGGAAGCTTCGGACTTCATCCGCTTCGAATACATCCTCGACGGGGTGACCACGGAGCTGGCGACCTATGCGGACGACTTCAACGCCGCCACCTTCCCGCTAACCGGCATTCCCGACGGCTCAACCCTGCAGCTGCAGGTGGTGACGTTCACCAACGCCAACGGGGAGCGCATGGGCTTCGATGACCTGTATGTCTATGGTGTGCCCACCCCACAGGCAGCAGCTTCTGCTGCGGACGCTCCGGACAATTGTCCGGAGGACCTCGACGGGGATGGCCTCATCGGGGTCGGGGACGTGCTGATTACCCTTTCAGCCTACGGATGCGTCGGCACGGATTGCATCAGCGACTTTGACGGAGACAATGTTGTCGGTGTCAGTGACGTATTGGAACTCCTGAGCGCCTTCAGCACCATCTGCTTTTGACCGGCAGATGGGTTGAAGGTTATGGATGAACGAAAAAGCCCGCCTGGACAAGGCGGGCTTTTTCTTGGAGACCGCATGGCCTCAGTTGAATTTGATGCTGGATAGCAGGGACTGGTTCGGGTCTCCGCCGATGGCGATGAGGACCATGCCCAATCGCTTGCCCATGTCGATGTGCCGCACCCGCCATTGCTCCATGTCGAGGGCTTCCTTCTGGTCCATCTTCCATGTCTCGTAGACGTGTTGCTTCAGGTCCCGGTACTTGGATGCAGTGTTCCGGGGTAGACCGTGGTGGCTCATGCCCTGCATGAGGTCGTTGTACTTGGCGACGCAATTGAGTGATCGCAACCTCCGCTCTTCGATGGAGATGTTGGGGTTCCGGGTAAACCGGGTCACCTCGTAATCTGCCCTGAAACGGCTCATCACGGAGTGCAATTGCACCATGCGTGTCCGACGCTCTTTCCTTCCTTGACGCACGACGTCGAGGAGAGGGCCAATGAAGGTGGATGACATGACCATGCCCGTCAATACGGACAATCGGGAATCAGGTTACATGAGTGGCTGATGGACTGTGAGATAGGCATCAGGATGGCATCGTTAGATTGCGGTCAAACGCTGAATCCATGAACCCCTGGTTGGCCCTTCTCCCGTTGTTGGCATGCATGGCTGCGGTGCCACTGGATGGTGTTGATTTATCCAAAGGAGAGGCAAGTGAGGAAGGGGTGACGCTGACCGTGTTGGGCAACGTCCAGGACGGCGGGTATCCGCACATCGGTTGTGAGCGGCCTGACTGCCGCAACCTCTTCCTGCGGCCCGCGGGCCACCAGGTGGTGTGCCTTGGTGTGGTCGATCAGGAGCAGGGTAAGCAGTTCCTGTTCGAGGCGACCCCAGACGCTGCGCGGCAGATCTTTCAGCTTTCCCAGCTCCCCGGTGCCCACCCCGGCATGCCGGATGGGATCTTCGTCACCCATGCGCACTGGGGGCATTACACCGGGCTCGGTTTGCTCGGGCGTGAGGCCAAGGGAGCAAAGGGGGTGCCCGTCCACACCATGCCCAAACTCAAGTCCTACCTCGAGCAGAATGGCCCGTGGAGCCAATTGGTCGAGCTGGGCAACATCGTCCTGGAGGAATTGTCAGCCGACCGGGCCATCCCGGTGACCCCTGCATTGAAGGTGACGCCCATCCGCGTTCCCCACCGTGACGAATTTTCCGAGACGGTGGGCTTCCGCATCGAAGGGCCGGAGCGGAGTGCGCTGTTCATCCCGGACATTGACAAGTGGGACAAATGGGACCGGAACCTCGCGGAAGTGGTGGCGCGCGTGGACTACGCCTTTCTCGATGGGACCTTCCATGATGGGAAGGAACTCGGTCATCGGGACATGGCAGAGGTGCCGCACCCGTTCATCGTGGAGAGCCTGGCTTTGATGGCGGACTGGTCAGAAGAAACACGGGACAAGGTGCACTTCATTCACCTCAACCACACCAACCGGTTGCTGGATCCGACATCTCCTGAGAGTGCCTCCGTAGAAGCCGCCGGGTGCCATGTGGCCCGTCAGGGGGACACTTTTCAGCTCTGACCGCTCGCTTTTCGCACCGAAGGGCGACGGAAGGGCATCAGCTTGGACAGGCGGTCGAACCCGAAGGGGCAGCGCGGCGTCTCGTGCTGGTTTTCGAGGTGGAACGGGTCGCCCGAGCGTTCGCCTGATGCAGTGAACCCTTGGCGGGAAGCCACATCCTCGGCTGGACCAGCCTGGTAGAAGAAGTTGGTGTGGGCTTCAACCGTGTTGTCGAAATCCCGATGGAATTGGGGGCTGAGCGAGCCGGACACCGGGGGCGTCAGCCAGCTCCAATCGCCGTTCAACTTGCGGCCGGCCTTGTCTTCGATCTTGCAGAAGCGTTCGAATTGGGCGCCCAATTCATGGTGGTCTCCAATGCGGATGCCGGCGCGGTCAAAGCTGTGCAGTACGGCTTGGTTGACGGCGATCAGGGCTTGGTCCTTCCACAGGGTACGTTGCGAAGAGGTGTCGAGTCCCATGGCTTCGGCGAAGCGTTCCAACAGTCCGTAGCGCTCAGGGTCGCAGAAGTTCCGTGCGGCGATTTCGGTGCCCATGTACCAGCCGTTGAACGGGGCGCAGGGGTAGGTGATGCCGCCGATGACGAGGGCCATCTCACTGATCACGGGGATGGCATACCACCGGAGTCCCATGGCGTCTATGCCCGGATGCTCCGGGTGGGTGATGTCCACTTCGGGAAAACGTTCGGGATGCTCGGCGAAATGGTCCACCGGGGCACATTCCTCGTCGTCGATCCAGATCGACCAGGGCAAGGGGGTGTGTGCCGAACGATTCCGGGGCTCCCAGCCATTGGCGAGCATGCGCTGGGTGAATTCCGCCGAATGGGGGTCTCCCAGTACGGTGCCGTCCTCATTTTCGAATCCGGCGTAACGCAACAACTGGTGGTTCGCGATGCGCACCTTGTCCGGCTGATCCGACTGACTTGGCTTGCGGGGAGCAAAGACGGTGATTACGCTTTGGATGGCGCCATCCTGCCAGGCCATCTCGAGGTGGCGATCCAATGCGGATACCACCCCTTCATGGTCTTGGACATCGCGGCAATCCTGCACTTTGAGGGAGCGCCACATGTGCCTTCCGATGCAGCGGTTGCTGGCGCGCCACGCCCATTGCACGCCAAATTCAAGTTCAGCGGCGGTGTGGGTGTAGGTGCCTGTACGCTCCAATTCATCCGCAATGGCATCCAGGCGGGATTCCAGTTCTGCAGGGGCCATGGCATACCGGTTGTCCGCCGTCATTTCCCGGAGGTAAGCGGTGGCCTGCACGAGGATATCGGCATGGGCAGGGGGCAAAGAAGTCATGGCTAATGCAATTTAGTCGAGTGGGCAAGTCGGCGTCTGACAAGGTGAACCAATGGGCGGCTGATGGGCCTGACTTTCGTCATGTCGGGAAATGACACTCGTCAGTTTTACGCGCGTCCGTGATCGCCAATGGAATTCTTTGGGAAAACCCATGCCCTTTCTCTCCCTCGATTCCGAACATGAACATGAGCTTTGCATCATGATCGACCGTTATCTCTCCCTCGAAGGCGCCATGGGCGCAGAGCTCCAACAGTCCCTCACACCCGCTGACGCCGTGGCCCTCCTCAAGGACGGTGTCCGCCGCAGCACCTCCGGCGATGCCAGCCAACGCAGTCGGGCAGCGCTGCTCGAGGATGCCGCCGGCGGCCAGTACCCCTATGCTGCCGTGCTCTCATGCATCGACAGCCGTGCTCCGGTCGAGCACATCTTCGACGCTGCGTCGGGTGACCTCTTCGTCGCACGCGTCGCCGGCAATGTGGCTTCCCCCGATCTCATCGCCAGCCTCGAATACGCCACCAAATACGCTGGAAGCAAGGCCATCCTCGTGCTTGGTCACACCCGGTGTGGCGCGGTGAAGGGCGCATGGGCCGGCCTCGAGGACGGCCACCTGACCGGTTTGCTTGGGCGCATCCAACCCGCCGTTGCCGCCACCAAGGCGGAAGTGGGAGAAGAGGACAGCTTGTCCAACCTGGACCGCTGCTCCACGGTGAACGTCAAGGAAACGATGGCGGCATTGCGCAACGAGAGCGCTATACTGGCCGGTTTGGAGGCCGAAGGCAAGATTGCCATCGTCGGCGGCGTCTATGACGTCGCAACGGGCGAAGTGGCCTGGGTCGACTGAGCAGATTGCCCCTCGACAGCCTCAGCGCACCAGCTTGAAGGTCTTCTGTCCTTCGGCAGTGCGCGCTTGAAGAATCAACGCGCCCGTTCCCTCAGACC
>CALKUW010000003.1 GCA_937996585.1 uncultured Flavobacteriales bacterium | reverse complement strand
CCACCGGCCGGAACCTGGCAACGGCACTGCACGCAGGTGCCACCGCCACCGCAGGCGGACGGGAGGAACACGCCGGCGTTGCCGAGCGTGGTGAGCAGGGTGCTGCCGCCCTCCACCTCGAGGGTGCGCTCGCCATTGATGACGAGCTTGAGCTTGCCGCTCGGGGACAGCTTGGATTTCGCGAACAGCAGCAGGCTGACCAACAGCAGGATGACGGCCAGGAAGAACGCGATGGTGAGAAGAATCGTGGTGGTCATGATTGCTTGCTCAGATTTCGATGCCCATGAAGGCCATGAAGGCCATGCCCATGAGGCCGGTCAGAATGAAGGTGATGCCGAGTCCCTTGAGCGGGTCGGGGATGTTGGAGTAGCGGATCTTCTCGCGGATGGCGGCGATGGCCACGATGGCCAGCAGCCAGCCCACACCGGAGCCGAGGCCGAAGACGGTGGCCTCTCCGATGCTCGGGTACTGGCGCTCCTGCATGAAGAGGGCGCCACCGAGGATGGAGCAGTTCACGGCAATCAGCGGCAGGAAGATGCCGAGGGCGCCATACAGGGCCGGGGCGAACTTCTCGACGATCATCTCGACGAGCTGCACCATGGAGGCAATGACCGCGATGAACATGATGAAGCTGAGGAAGCTGAGGTCGACGTTGGCGTAGTCGGCGCTGAGCCAGGTGAGCGCGCCTTCCTTGAGGACGAAGTTCTCGAGGAGGTAGTTGATCGGGACGGTGATGCCGAGAACGAAGATCACGGCGAATCCGAGGCCGACGGCCGTCTTCACCGTCTTGGAGACGGCGAGGTACGAGCACATGCCCAGGAAGTACGCGAAGATCATGTTCTCCACGAAGATGCCCTTGACGAAAATGCTGAGGTATTCCATGTCAGTTCAGGTCTGGGGTTCAGTTTTCCTCGATGAGGCTGCGGTTGCGGGCACGTTGGATCCAGATGATCACCCCCACGGTGATGAGCGCCATCGGCGGCAGGATCATCAGGTTGTTGTTCTCGTAAAAGCCGCCATTGGCGTAGAACCAGCCCTCCGGCAGGAACTTCACCTGGCCGAACCCCGGGAAGCTGATGGCGCCACTGCCGAACACCTCACGGACGAGGGCCACGGCGAGCAGGATCCACGCGTATCCCATGGCGTTGCCGACGGCGTCCAGCATGGACGGACCGGGCTTGTTGCCGAGGGCGAAGGCCTCGAGGCGGCCCATGATGATGCAGTTCGTGATGATGAGGCCGACGAAGACGGACAGCTTCTCGGAGATGTCCGGGCTGTACGCCTTCAGCACCTCGTCCACGATGATCACCAGCGAGGCGATCACCACGAGCTGCACAATGATGCGGATGCGGTCCGGGATGATGTTGCGCATCAGGGACACGATGACGTTGCCGCCGATCATCACGAAGAGCACGGCGAGGGACATGATGACGGCCTGCTGCACCTGCACCGTGATGGCGAGGGCGGAACAGATGCCGAGCACCTGCACAGTGATGGGGTTGCTGTCGTCGAGCGGATCGGTCAGGAGCTTGCGGTTCTTCTTCGAGAACAGTGACTCCTTCTTCTCGACTGCGGTGGTCGTTTCGGTGCTCATCACTTCTGTGCTTTCGGAGCGGATTGGAAATACTTGAGGTAGATGCCCATGGTCCGGTCGACCATCTCACCCACCCCCTTGGAGGTAATTGTGCCACCGGTGATGCCGTCCACGCTGTATTCGGTGGTCGGCGCACCGCCCTTCACCACGGCGAAGTGGGGAGCGACCTTGCTGATTTTCTTGCCCTTGAACGGCGCTTGGAAGAAGCCTTCCTTGATTTCGGCGCCGAGTCCGGGGGTCTCCGTCTTGTGGTCGAACACCGCCCCGTAAATCGTCTCCATGTCGGACTCGAGGGCGACGTAGCCCCAGATCGGTCCCCAGAGTCCCTTGCCGACAACCGGGACCACGTAGAGGTCCTGACCGTCCTTCTGGCACGCGAAGAGTGGGAACGACAGCTCGCTGGCCGGGGCCTTGCTCCGGAAGTCCTTCTTCACGTCGATGTTGAAAGGGTCCTCCGCATTGGTGGGATCAACTTCACCGCCCATCGTGTTGACCTGGCGGCCTTCACTGTCGATGGAGATGCGGTCAGTCACGTACTCGGCGAAGACCGGCTTGACCGCACCGCGTTCGCTCGGCACACCGATGGCACCGAGGATGTTCATCATCTTCTTTTCGGCCTGGTTGGCCTTCTGCATCGGCTTGAGCGACAGGCTCAGCGACGCGAGGATGGCACCGACCAGCACCACCATCACGATGGCGAAGAGGAAGGTGTATCCGTTGGAGTTCTTGTTGAATGCCATGGTGTCTTGGATTCAGGGTCAGGCAACGGCCGCAGAGGCAGCCAGGCGCTTTTCGCGCCGGCGGATGTTGGCCTCGATGACGTAGTGGTCAATGGTCGGGGCCATGACGTTCATGAAGAGGATGGCCATCATGACGCCCTCCGGGTAGGCCGGGTTGAAGACCCGGATCATGATGGAGAAGAAGCCACCGAGGAAACCATAGACCCACTTGCCGGTGTTGGTCTGCGCAGCACTCACCGGGTCGGTGGCCATGAAGACGGCACCGAACATGAAGCCGCCCATCACAATCTGATGGACCGGTCCGATGGTCATGTAGGCGTTCAGGCCCAGCGCATTGAAGATGACGCCCATGACGAGGCCACCCACGATGAAGCTGGAGATGATGCGCCAGCTGCCGATGCCCGTCCAGATGAGAATGGCGGCACCGATGAGGGCAGCGAGGGCACTGGTCTCGGCCACAGATCCGGGGATGGTGCCAATGAAACAGTTCATCAGGGAGAACATGCCGCCGTCGGCGAACATGGCCATGACGCCATTGGACACCTCACCGCTGACCGGCTGGCCCACCGTATTGGCCAGGTGGCCGAGGGCGGTGGCACCGGTGTAACCGTCGGCCAACACGCCACCGGCCTTGGAGGCCATGACGTCGTGGATCCAGATTTCACCGGACATCTGCTTCGGGTAGGCGAAGAAGAGGAAGGCGCGGGCCGTGAGGGCCACATTGAGGATGTTCATGCCCGTGCCGCCGAAGACCTCCTTGGCGATGAGCACGGCGAAGGCCGTAGCGACGGCAACCATCCACAGCGGGACGTCGACCGGCATGATGAGCGGAATGAGCATGCCGCTAACAAGGAAGCCCTCGTTGATGGCGTGCCCGTTCATGCCCGCGATGACGAACTCGATGCCGAGGCCGGTCGCGTAGCTGACGACAATGAGCGGGACCACCTTGATGGCGCCGACAATCAGCTTGTCGAGGAGCATGGCGTTCCACGGATCGGCCGTGGTAATCTCGCCGAGGCTCAGGTAGTATTGGTGACCGATGTTCCAGGTGCCGAACAGCAGGGCCGGAACCATGGCGACGATCACAAGGAACATGGTCCGCTTGAGGTCGATGCCGTCCCGGACATGCACGCCTTTCTTGGTCGTGTGGCCCGGGGTGAACAGGAAGGTCTCGAGGGCGTCAAAGACGACCCAGAAGCGTTTGAGTTTGCCCTCTCCGGTGAAGTTGGGCTTGACGCGCTCTTCGATGAGTTTGTGCAGTGCCTTCATGATGGTGTGCTTCTCTGTGGTGGGATCAGGCGAATTCCTCGATCATTTGGTCCAGGCCCTTCCGCACGATGTCCTGAACGGCAAGCTTGGACGTGCAGACGTATTCGCACAGGGCGAAGTCCTCAGGGGCCACTTCGTAGATACCGAGCTTCTCCATCCGATCGATGTCGCCGACCATGATGGACTTGATGAGCTGGACGGGGTAGATATCAAACGGGAAGACCGCGTCATACTGGCCGCTGACCACGAAGGCCCGCACCTCTCCGTTGTTGTTGGTGTTCAGGTCGTACTCCTTGCCCTTAGGCATCAGCCACGTCGGGAAGGCACGGGACGCGCTGAACTTGTCGAAGCCGGGGCCGAGCCAGCCCTTGGTGAGGAAGAACAGGGGCTCGTGGCCTTCCGGGATGCAGGTGACCTGTTGGTCGAAGAAACCGAGGGCGCCGTCCTCTCCCCGCTCGGTGCCGGTGAGCACGTTGCCGGAAATGACACGGGTGTCCTCCATGGACACGCGGTCCTTGGCGATGTGGGCCATCGGGGTGCCGATGGTGGTCTGCAGCAGTGCCGGCTGCGAGCGCGATCCGGTCAGGGCGACGGTCCGCTTGCACACGTAACCGCCGGACATGAGGCCCTCGCCGATGTTGGCCACATCCTGCATGCCGACCGTCCAGACCACCTCTCCCTTGTTCATGGGGGCGGTCCCGTGGATCTGCACGCCGACGTTGCCCGCCGGGTGGGGACCGGAGAAGGCCGTGATGTCGGCCTCGGTCACCCTGTCGAAGGTGGTGTCACCGGCCTTGATGCCGAGCTTGACCCTGCCCCCTTCAGGCAGCAGGGCGTTGAGGTAGGCGAGTCCTGCACGGAAACCATCCATGCGGCCCTCCAGCACCATGGCAGCCTCGGGGGCCAAGGGAGCGGAATCGAAACCGCTGACGAAGATGTCGCGGGGGGTGCTGTCGGGTGCCGGCATCACGTCAAACGGGCGCTGGCGCAGCATCGGCCAGTAACCGCGTTCGAGCAGCGCGGCCCGGACGGCGTCGCCATCCGGGTTGGTCGGATCGAGGCTGGGGTGTTCGAGACTGCCTTCACCGGCCGCCACCACATCAACGCGCAGGATGCGGCGCTTCTCGCCCCGCACCGGCTCCTGCACAGTGCCCGCAATGGCGCTGACGAACTTGACCTCGGGGTTCTTCTTGTCGGTGAACAGGACATCTCCCGCCTTCACTTCAGCCCCTGCCTTGACAGCCATCCGCGGAATGAGTCCGTGGAAATCCGTGGGGTGAATGGAAAAGCGGTCTGCGGCTGGAAGGGCATGGGTGTTTCCCTGGACCCCTCCCTTGAGGCGGATGTCCAGTCCCTTCCGAATCTTGACGGATGCAGGCATTTCGCGTAGTACGTGCTGATTTTGCGCCGCAAATGTACTGCTCAGCGCGCCTTCGGAAACGGAACTGATGCCCGGGTTGACAACCGTTGTCCACAACCGGGGTTGGAGCGGTGCAGGCAGGGTACTTTTGGTGTGTGACG
>CALKUW010000002.1 GCA_937996585.1 uncultured Flavobacteriales bacterium | reverse complement strand
AGGAACTGTTCCGAGGCGCGCGTGATGATCTTCTTCTTGGCCATGTTGCCGGCAAATCTATGCGATGGAAAGCGGTTGTCGTCCCCTTTTGGAAAGGGCGGTGTAGCTTGGGGCATGTCCTTTTTTCCGACGTCCCACGGCGCCCCTCACGTCCGCCTTTTCCTGATCGCCCTGTCCCTGTTCTGGGGGGTGCATGAGGGGTCGGCACAGGATGCTGAAGTCCGCGGACCGGAGCCTGCGGAATACGGGGTGGGCATCGGGATCAGTCCCTTTGCGTTCTCGGTCAATGTGTCTCGGCACTTCGATGCGCAGACCTCCCTGCAGTGCGTCGTGGGGGGCATGCCCGAGTCGAATTACCCTGTGGGCCTCACTCTCGATGGGGTGGATTACGCGGTGCGGGGCGAGCTGTCCTTCGTGGGCTTCTTCATCAACCACCGGCCCTTTGCTTCGGCGGACTGGTTCCGCGTCAGTGCTGGTTTCGTGGTCGGCAGCACGCGGAATACGGTGGTGAATCCGGTGACTTCGGCGACCTATAGTGCGGACTA
The DNA here is from genome assembly GCA_937996585.1 of uncultured Flavobacteriales bacterium. Taxonomy (GTDB): domain Bacteria; phylum Bacteroidota; class Bacteroidia; order Flavobacteriales_D; family Sanyastnellaceae; genus UBA8752. Next base: position 2,415 of record CALKUW010000002.1, on the reverse strand, counting down.
CACCGAGAACCCCCAGGGCTATTTCGGGGCGGGCTTCGGATACAAGGTGACGCGGGGATTTCAGTTGGGTTGCGACCTCGGCTGGCTCCAGTCCGCTGGCCCCGCCTGGTCCATCGATGCGCCCGGTGCGGATGGTGCGGCAGATTTCCAGGATGTGGCCGGTGCGGGATTCTTTCCGACCGTGTTGCCCAACACGTCGGTCTCCATCGGCTACGGGTTCTGAGCGGTCGGGTTGACCGGCTCGGTGAAGACGTACAGCAGCAGGTGGGTCTTCTTCTTGGAATTCAATTCCGACGGCCCCGTGTAGATGTATTGGATCCGGAGCTCGGGGTGGGCTTCCATGAAGGTGTTGACCGTCGTTTCCCAGACGCGCTTGTCCGCGAGGAAGGGGAAATCGAATTTGTAGATACCATCGACCACTTCTTCTCCGGTGACCGGTGCGGAGGCCTGTTCGAAGGTCGTTGAGGAGAAGTCCAGGATGGACCAGGCGGTCAAGGCGGTCAGCAGGGTGCCGGCGGCCAATACGGGCCGGGCGGTACCGCCCGGCTTCCATCTGATGGGCGCAGCATCGGGGAAAGGCACATGACGGAAGACCACCCACGATGCGATGAGCACGATCCAGAACAGCCCGTGTTCGAGCAATTGGAACCGGTCGCCGAATACCTGGTCGGCGATGGAGAAGAGGCTGAACAAGGCGACGGCGGCGATGACGGCCCGGAAGTACCAGGTGTTGGTCAGGGTTTCATCTCCCTTGCGCAGGCTGATCAAAGCGGTCAGGTGCAGGGCGAAGGTGATGGCTTCGAGGCCCGAGACGGCTGCCAATGCTGCCGTGGCGAACAGCGGGTCCTTGAGCCCCAACGAGGCGAAGAACTTGATGAACAGGGCGAAGAAGTCCTTGCCTACCCAGAGGAACTGGACGTCGGGGATGACCTTGTCGGCCACGCTCAATCCCCAGAAGAGGGTCCAGAAGACCAGGATGGCGCTGCGGAGGAGCTGGCGTTCGTTCATGGCCGGTCTTCGGTGATGATGTAGAAAATGAGGGCGTCGGCCTTCTTCAGCCGGAGCGGTTTCGGCACGGTGTAGATGTGCTGGATGGCTTCGTCCGGGTGGCCTGCCTTGAACTCGGCGAGGGTGTTTTCGAATACGGTGCTCCCCCCGAGGAAGGGAAAGGCCACTTTGTAGATGTGGTCTCCGACCTGTTCCGCGGCGACGGCGTCGGAGCGGAGGTGGAAGTCCGTGGTGTTGTGCCGGAAGATGGCCGTGGCGGTGACCGCAATGAGCACCGCAGAAACAATGGCGGTAAGGGCCAATGGGCTCTGTGGGGCGTTGTTGGATTCACCTGTACCGCTGGCATCGAGCCGGATGAAGACCGTCCACGAGGCCAGGGAGATGAACCAGAACAGGGTGTGCTCGAGCAACTCGAACCGGTCGCCGAACCAGTGGTCCCCGATGGAGAAGAAGGTGAAGGTGGCGAGGGTCAGGAGGGTGCCGAAAAAGGCCCACCGGCGCGCGCCATCGCGGTTGCGCTGCCACTCGAAGATGAGGGCGGCAGCGAAGCAGACAAAGGCGAATGCTTCGAGGGCCCCTGCCACGATGAGGGCGGCATTGGCGACGCCGGGCGCGTCGAGCCCCACCGAATCAAAGTACTTCTGGAACTGGGCGAACCTGTCCCGCCCGACCCAGAGGAAGTGGGCGCCACCGATGATCTTGTCGACGAGGTTGAACAGCCAGAACAGTGTCCAATAAAACAGGATGGCCAGCCGCACGATGGGGTGCGGGATTGCAATTGATTGTTTTTCCATGGGGCGGTCCTTTGCGAAGCTAGGGCGGTGCAAGCCCGGTTTGAGCATGGCATCGGCGTGGTTCTCCATAGCGTTGCGTGTGCGAACTTGTCCGCATGGCAGATTCGGGCAAACCTGTGGTGGTGGTCCTCTCGGGTGCGGGCATCAGCCGGGAGAGTGGGCTCAAGACCTTTCGCGATGGCGACGGCCTGTGGGAGAACCACAGGGTGGAGGATGTGGCGACGCCGGAGGCCTGGGCGCGCGATCCGGAAATGGTCCTGCGTTTCTACGATCAGCGACGCCGTCAGCTCGATGAGGTGGAGCCCAACGCCGCCCATCTCGCTTTGGCGGGCCTCGAGGAGGCCTTCGATGTGCGCATCGTCACCCAGAACGTAGACGACCTGCACGAACGCGCCGGCAGTACGCAGGTGTTGCATCTGCACGGGGAGCTGCGCAAGGTGCGGCCGGAGGACGACCCCGGCTTCGATGATGCGGGGACCTTTGTTGTGGGTGGACCGGAGGTTCCTGGCCCGTCCGTGGGCCTTGGCGATCACTGTCCAAGGGGGGTGCAACTGCGGCCCCACGTGGTGTGGTTCGGCGAGGCGGTACCCATGCTCGAGCGGGCGGCTGAGAC
>CALKUW010000001.1 GCA_937996585.1 uncultured Flavobacteriales bacterium | reverse complement strand
CGCCATCCCCTCCTGATTCTCATGCAGACGATCAACACCTCCGGTCGCCGGAAGAACGCCATCGCCCGCGTCTACATGACGCAGGGAACGGGCAAAGTGACCATCAACAAGCGGGACCTCACCGAGTACTTCCCGCTGCCCACCCTCCAGTACAAGGTGAAGCAGCCTTTCCTGTTGACCGAGACGCTCGACCAGTTCGACATCAAGGCCAACCTCGACGGGGGCGGCATCACGGGCCAGGCCGAAGCACTCCGCCTCGCCATCTCCAAGGCGCTCATCGAACTGAACGAGGAGCTGAAGCCCACCCTGAAGGCCGAGGGCCTCACCACCCGTGACCCGCGGATGGTGGAGCGCAAGAAGTTCGGTCAGAAGAAGGCGCGGAAGAAGTTCCAGTTCTCCAAGCGCTGATTTCCAGCAACCCTTTTCTCAGCATATACAGCTAGCATCCAAACGTCGGGGACCTTCTGATGAAGCTACCTCGGCGTTGCCAAACCCCAGGAACGTAGCAACATGGCACGCACCAATTTCGACCAACTGCTTCAGGCAGGAACCCACTTCGGACACCTCAAGCGCAAGTGGAACCCCCACATGGCCCCTTACATCTTCACGGAGAAGAAGGGCATCCACATCATTGACCTGCACAAGACGGTCGCCCTCGTCGACGAGGCCGCTGCCGCCGCCAAGCAGATTGCCAAGAGCGGGAAGCGCATCCTCTTCGTCGCTACGAAAAAGCAGGCGAAGGACATCATCCAGGAGGCTGCCGAGTCCGTCAACATGCCTTACGTGACCGAGCGCTGGTCCGGAGGTATGCTTACCAACTTCGCCACGATCCGCAAGGCCATCCGCAAGATGACCCAGATCGACAAGATGGAGGCCGACGGAACGTTGGGCACCATGTCGAAGCGTGAGCGCCTGCAGGTCAGCCGCCAGCGCGCCAAGCTGGAGAAGAACCTCGGTTCCATTGCGGATATGAACCGCATCCCCGCCGCGGTTTTCATCGTGGACGTCATGAAGGAGCACATCGCCCTGGCCGAGGCTAAGAAGCTCGGCATTCCGGTGATTGCGATGGTGGATACCAACAGTGACCCGCGTCCCGTGACTTTCCCGATTCCCGCTAACGATGACGCCAGCAAGTCCATCAAGGCCGTGGTCGACGCGATCACGGAGGCCGTGAAGGAAGGTCTGGCTGAGCGTGGATCCGAGAAGGACGCCCCGGCTGCTGAAGCTGCTCCTGCCGCTGAAGCCGCGCCCGCTGCTAAGGAGGCACCTGCTGCTGAGGAGGCACCTGCCGAGGAAGCACCTGCCGCTGAGGAGGCACCTGCTGCTGAGGAGGCTCCCGCCGAGGAAGCACCTGCCGCTGAAGAAGCTCCCGCAGAAGAAGCACCCGCTGCTGAGGAGGCTCCCGCCGAGGAGACTCCCGTCGAGGAGGCACCTGCCGCTGAGGAGAAGGCCGACGACAAGGAGGCCTGATTTCCCACATCGACCAAGTCAATCGAACCCAACAACCCAAGACCATGAGCATTACCGCTGCCGACGTCAACAAGCTCCGCAAGCAGACCGGAGCCGGCATGATGGATTGCAAGAAGGCCCTCGTTGAAGCCGAAGGCGACTTCGACAAGGCCATTGAGATCCTTCGCAAGAAGGGCCAGAAGATCGCTGCCAAGCGCGGTGACAACGAAATCGGAGAGGGCGCCGTTCTCGCCGCCACCAACGCAGACGGCAACCGCGGCTGCATCATCTCCCTCAACTGCGAGACCGACTTTGTGGCCAAGAACGCGGACTACGTGTCCTTTGCCCAGAGCATCCTCGATATCGCATTGGCTGAAGCCCCGGCAGACAAGGACGCCCTGCTCGGGTGTGCCCACCCGTCCGGTGTGACCGTCGGTGAGGAAATCACCAACCAGATGGGCCGCCTCGGCGAGCGCATCGAGGTCAGCCGTTACGAGCAGGTCTCCGGAGACGCCGTCGTATCCTACATCCACCCGGGCAACCGCCTGAGCACCCTCGTGGCCTTCAACGGCGCTGTGGAGGCGCAGGTCGGAAAGGACGTCGCCATGCAGGCGGCTGCCATGTCCCCGATTGCCCTCGACGAGAGCAGCATCGACCAGGCTGCCATCGACAAGGAGCTGGAGATCGGCAAGGAGCTCGCCATCAAGGAGGGCAAGCCTGAGGAAATGGCCGCGAACATCGCCAAGGGCCGCTTGAAGAAGTGGTTCAAGGAGGTGACGCTGGTGCACCAGGCCTTCATCAAGGACAACAAGAAGAGCGTGGCGGATTACGTCAAGGAGTCCGCCGGTGGCGACCGTGCCATTACCGGATTCAGCCGGGTCAGCCTCGACTGATTTTCGCGATTTCAACCGCATCGGAACGGGCTGCCTCAGGGCGGCCCGTTTTCATTTGGGGCAGGTGGGTGAATCGTCGGATATTGACGTCCCGATGAAGTACCGGCGCGTCCTCCTGAAACTGAGTGGTGAGGCCCTGATGGGCGAGAAGCAATTCGGCATTGACAACCAGCAACTTGCGCTTTATGCAAGGGAGGTTGAGGCCCTGGTGAAGGCCGGCGTCGAATGCGCCATCGTGATTGGAGGTGGCAACATTTTTCGCGGCGTTCAGGCTGCGGAAGGCGGGATGGAGCGGACCCAGGGCGACTACATGGGCATGCTGGCGACGATGATCAACGCCATGGCGCTGCAGAGTGCGCTGGAGCACATTGGCGTGGATACGCGCCTCCAGAGTGCCATCGAAATGAAGGCCATTGCTGAGCCGGTCATCCGCCGACGGGCGATGCGCCACCTTGAGAAGGGGCGGGTCGTAATCTTCGGAGCCGGTACGGGAAATCCCTTCTTCACCACCGACAGCGCCGCATCACTTCGCGCGATTGAGATCGAGGCGGATGTGATCCTGAAAGGCACGCGTGTGGACGGCATCTACACGGCCGACCCTGAGAAGGACCCGACGGCAGAGCGCTTCAGCAGCCTTTCCTTCGACGAGGTGTTCCAGCGCGGCCTCAAGGTCATGGACATGACGGCGTTCACCTTGTGCAACGAGAACAAGCTGCCCATCATCGTATTCGACATCAACCAGCCCGGCAACCTCCTCCGCATTGTGGAGGGTGAGGAGGTCGGCACCATCGTTACCGTTTGAGACATGAGTGAAATGATTGACCTCGCCTACGAATCGGCGAAGGAGGACATGCAGAAGGCGATGGACCGCCTCGATACGGAATTGCGCAAGATCCGCGCCGGAAAGGCCCACCCGAGCATGTTGGAGTCTGTAAAGGTGGACTACTATGGCGCCCTGACCCCGCTCAATCAGGTGGGCAACGTGAGCACCACGGACCCCCGTACGTTGACGGTACAGGCCTACGAGAAGACCATGCTCGACGTCATTGCTTCGGCCATCATCAACGCGAACCTCGGTCTGAACCCCATGAACAACGGGGAGGTGTTGATCATTTCTGTTCCGGCATTGACCGAGGAGCGCCGCCGGGACTTGGCCAAGCAGGCCAAGGCGGTGGGCGAGCACGCAAAGGTGTCCATCCGCAATGCGCGGAAGGATGCCAACGATGCCGTCAAGGGGTCCAAGGACGACGGCGCCAGCGAGGACGCGATCAAGGCCGGCGAGGCCAACATTCAGACCTTGACCAACGAATTCACGAAACAGGTGGACGACCGCATCTCCTCCAAGGAGGCGGATATCATGACCGTGTGATCCTGGCCGCGGCGGCGTCCCTTGCTGCCTGGTCCAACTCAAACAGCTGTTCGAGTTCCGGTCGGGCGACGTGTCCGACCGCATTGAGGGTGTGTTCCAGCACATCGCTCATTTCGAGGAACCCGACTTCGTCGTTGAGGAAGGCGGCTACGGCCACTTCGTTGGCGGCATTCAGCACGCAGGGCGCACTTCCACCGGCGTCCAGGGCGTCGTAGGCGAGCTGCAAGTTGCGGAACGTGGCCTTGTCCGGCGCTTCGAAGGTGAGGTTGGGATAGGCCGCAAAGTTGAAGCGCGGGAAGTCGTTCTCGAGGCGCTGCGGATAGCCGAGGGCATACTGGATCGGCAGCTTCATGTCGGGCAGGCCGAGCTGTGCCTTGATGCTGCCGTCCTCGAATTGGACGCAGCTGTGGACGATGCTCTGTGGGTGGACCACGACGTCGATATCAGCCGCCTTCACATCGAAGAGCCAACGCGCTTCAATGACCTCGAGTCCTTTGTTCATGAGGGACGCGGAATCGATGGTGATTTTGGCGCCCATTTCCCAGTTTGGGTGCTTCAGCGCTTGCGCCTTGGTGACGTCGGTGAGGCTCGCGCGGTCCCTTCCGCGGAACGGGCCCCCTGAAGCGGTGAGGATCACCTTTTCGATGGGGTTGTGGAACTCGCCGGCGAGGCATTGGAAGATGGCGCTGTGTTCGCTGTCGACGGGCAGGATGTCCACCCCTTTTTCGCGGGCTGCCGCCATGACGATCTCTCCTGCGACCACCAAGGTCTCCTTGTTGGCGAGGGCGATGTGCTTCCCGGCCGCGATGGCGTTCATGGTGGGGCGTAGCCCAGCGAAACCCACGAGGGCCGTGAGGACGATGTCAATGCCCTCCATTTCGACCAGCTGTGCGATGGCGTCTTGGCCGGCATAGGCTTTGATGTCATGGTCCCACAGGGCGTCCCGCACTTTTTGTCCCTGGGCTTCATCGGCAATGGCGACGGCATTGGGTTTGAATTCCAATGCCTGTTCGATGAGCAGGTCTGCATTGCGGCCAGCGGTGAGCACTTCCACCCTGAACTTGCCCGGTTGTGCGCGGACCACGTCGAGCGCCTGGGTGCCGATGGAGCCCGTGGAGCCCAAAATGG